>DGBM01000230.1 GCA_002384765.1 Demequinaceae bacterium UBA4004 | reverse complement strand
CAAGTGCAACGGGTCTTTGACCGGTTCTGGCGCGGCGATCCGGCTCGAGCGCGCACCATGGGCGGCACAGGCCTCGGGTTGTCGATCGCCCGCGAAGACGCGCTGCTGCACGATGGCGTCCTGGAGGTGTCCGGGCGGCCAGGCGAGGGCGCGTCGTTCCGGCTGATGCTTCCGAGCGGCTCTCGCGGCCTCGGGCTTCGCGAGCCATTGCCCCTCGACATGGTCGAGTCCGACTTCCCNNGAGGTGGGGCCGCGCGTGGTGCTCGCGGCGGAGGCGGAACTGTGAGGCGCGCACTGCTGGTGTTGGCCGCGTGTCTCGCGCTTGCGGCGTGCACGTCGATCCCTACGAGCGGCGGCGTGAAGGCGGGGGACCCCGACGTGGAGCAGGCGGGTCCTCTCNNCCCGCCGCGACTCCCCGCTCGATCGTGCAGGGTTTCATCACCGCATCGGCTGGCGGTTCGTTCCTTGGCTTCGATGTGGCGCGCGAATTTCTGACCGGCCCGGCCGCCATCGACTGGGACCCCCTCGCGAAGGTCACCGTGTTCGATTCGCGTCAGGTGGTGCCGTCGTATAACGAGGAGACGGGCATCTTCACGTACTCCGTGCCCGTCGCTGCGGAGGTGGACCCTTCCGGAGTGATGGTGGCGGCATCCGTCGACGTGCGCAAGGACTTTGAGTTTCAGGTCGGCACCGACGAGTTCGGTCGATATCGCATCACCGCACTCGATGACGGCATCGTGATGTCGGCGGCGGACTTCGACCGCTTCCTACGGCCCGTGAGCCTGTACTTTGCCGCGGAGGATGGCACCACCATGGTGCCGGAGTTGCGGTGGTTTGCCGACAACGACCAGATCGCGACCGCGACCGCACGGGAACTCGTCGCCGGCCCCTCGCCGTGGCTGGCTGGCGGAGTGACCACGGGTTTCCCGCCCGGCTCGGCACTGGGCGTCGACTCGGTCGTGGTCACCGAGGGAGTGGCGAGTGTGGCGCTCGCCTTGGGCTCCGCGGGAGACCCCGCTCAGCGTTCCCTCGCCCAGCAGCAGATGCTGAAGACGCTCACGCAATTGCCGACAGTTCAGGACGTGGTCACCACGGTGGGGACGGTGCCGCTGGGAGGCGACGACTCCGTGACGCTTTCGCCGGCGGTGCTTCCGGGGGAGCGTGCGCTGGTGGTGGCCGACGATCGGCTCGCCCTCTGGGACGGAGCAACGTTGGTGGTGACGCCCGCCGACTCGGGCGCGGTGCCCGCGCAATCGCACGGCTTTGCGCTCGGCTATGACGGCACCACCGTGGCCTTTGTCCTGGGAGGTTCGGTGCAGATCAGCACCGCCCTGGCGCCGGAAGCGAGTCTGATCCCGATTGACCAGGCGGCGGCGCCCACGCCCGATGCCGTGGCGGAGTTCACGGAACTGATTCCGGGTTCGGCGATGGTGGCGCCGTCGTTCGACGTCTACGGCTGGGTCTGGAGCGGTGAGGTAGCGTCTGACGGCGTGCTGATCGCCTCTGCGCCGGGCCACGACGCGGTGCAGATCGAGGCACCCTGGCTCGCCGGATCTTCCATTCAGTCCGTGGCCGTGTCCCGCGACGGTGCGCGGATGGCGGTCCTCAGCCGGTCGGGTGTGGAACAGGTCCTTGAGGTGGTGGCGATCGCACGCGACCCGGACGGACGCCCGCTCGCGGCAGGCACACCGCTGGCGTTCGGGCCCACTGTCAGGCCGTCCATCGATCTGGAATGGGTCGATGACATCTCGGTGGTAGCGCTAGGCAAAGAGTCCGGCGAAATGTCGTTGGCCCAGATCGGCGGCTGGACCACCGACTTCACCTCCTACACGGGAGCCACGGCTGTGACGGCTCGCAACGGGTTGCGCACCTTGCTCGCGGTGGCGTCCACCGGCGAGTTGGTGGCCAGGTCTGGCAATGGCTGGGCCCCGAGGTTGTCGGGCGTGAGGGACGTCGCATACTCGGGCTGACCCGTCGTCCCCAGTCGCGAATCTCGTCGACTCTCCTGTCATCGCGGCGCAACCACAGCGTGGCGGCCCGCGAGCGAGGCACCCTGCCGTAGTGGACACAGCCTGTGGTCGGACGCTGGGGGCACCAGCTCCGCGTCCGTGGCCATCGCGCCACCCCGCATGGTGGGTGCGGGGTCTGCAGGACGTGGCACGGGCTGTGGTGCCCGTGCAGTGTCCCGGTTGCGGACAGCGCGACGTGCTCTGGTGTGAGGAGTGCGAGGCCCCCTGGTGGGAATCGCCGCTGCGTTCCGAATCGGCCGCTCCGCGGCTCGACGTACCGGGCCAACCGGCGTTGCCCGTGTGGGCCATTGCCTCGCTCGTCGGCACCAACCACGGCATGGTGTCGGCCTGGAAAGACTCGGGCAGGCGTGACCTCGATGTCTTCTTCGCTCGTGCGGCCCGACGCGGGGCCCAGGACATCGCGAGCGCCGTGGGCCCCCAGATCGCCGTGGTACCGGTGCCTGCTCGTCGCCGCAGTACCCGGCGCCGTGGCATCGACTTGCCGATGCTGCTTGCGGAGGCGACGGCGGCGGGGTTGTCCGACGCGGGAGTCGACGCCCGGGTCACCAAGGCGCTGACGATCGGGTCTGGTGAGCAGCGTGGGGCCAGTGCTCGCGAACGCTGGCGGCAAGCGTCGAGCGTGCGCGCAGTGCCGCACCTCAGCGTGTCCGGCCGGGCTCTCTTGGTGGACGACGTCGTGACGACGGGGGCGACCATCGTGGCCGCTGCGAGGGCGCTTGAGGTGACTTTCCTCACGGTGAGCGCAGGGTTTTGCCTCGCCTCGGCGCCGGCGTCTGGCGCGCGTGGCTCAGGGGAAGTATCGTGATCCACAACGACGACCATCTGGTCACACCTTCTGAGTCGGAAGGGGGTGATGCGAACGGCGCGAAGAGGCGCCCTCATCACGTCCCGTCCCGCCGCGCCAACGTGCGGCACCACTCGAAGGAGCAGTTGCCATGGACATTGCCATTGTGGGTCGCCACACCCGAGTCACCGACGACATGCGCGAGCGCATCAACGCGAAGATGGAAAAGATCGCGGCGCTTGCCCCGAAGGCAACTCGTGTCGAGATTCACGTGGTCCATGAACGTAACCCCCGATTGGCGGCCGACGCGGAGAGGGTCGAGATCACGCTTCACGATCGCGGAGTGATCCGCGTCGAAGCCTCGGCCGACGACCGCGTGGCCGCGCTGGAGCTTGCGTCGGCCCGCATCGGCGACCGCCTTCGCAAGTTGCACGAACGCCGTGCGCATCGCCACCAGGGAGCTCCCGCCATTCGCGAGGTGGTCAAAGCCGACGCCGCCGCATCCGACTCGCGCGTGAAAAGTGTCGAAACGTGGGAGGGAGCACCCGGAGACTCGGTGAGGGAAATCCCGCTCGACGGCACCCCCATCGTGATCCGCTCGAAGACGCACACCGCCGAGCCGATGTCCGTCTCAGAAGCGATCGACCAGATGGAACTCGTAGGGCACGACTTCTACTTGTTCCTCGACAGTGACAGCCACCTGCCCAGCGCCGTCTATCGCCGGCGCGGGTGGACGTACGGCGTCATCCACATCGACCCGGTTGACGTCGACACGGAGGAGCGTAAGTCCGCCTAACCGCGGCAACACCTCCGGGCGCCGCGCCCGGCGACCGCGCCCCCGACGGGCGTCTGGTGCGGCGCCCCACTCGGGGCTCAAAACGGCGCGGCCGTTCGTTCTAGCGTCTGACAGCGCGGGCCAGACGGTAGGGTCGGTGCGGCACGCTGGGTGTGGCCGCTGTGTCGTTGCGCCCACGCAGAATCGAACCTCAGTTGGCGACCGCCTAGGATGGACGGTGGCCCACGCAGGAAGGCGGGACATCACACCGTGGCAGTACTTGATCGGATCATTCGCATGGGCGAGGGGCGCCAGTTGCGCCGCCTTGAGAAGGTAGTCGCCCTCACGAACGCGCTCGAAGAGGTGTACGTCGACCTGACGGACGAGGAGTTGCGCGGACTCACCGCAGACTTCAAGGGCCGAGTCGCGGCGGGCGAAAGCTTGGACTCGCTGATGCCCGAGGCATTTGCGGCGGTGCGGGAGGCCTCCAAGCGCACGCTCGGACTGCGCCACTTTGACGTTCAGATCATGGGCGGCGCGGCCCTGCACGGCGGCAACATCGCCGAGATGAAGACCGGCGAAGGCAAGACCCTCGTGGCGACACTGCCCGCATACCTCAACGCCCTCGAGGGCCAGGGTGTGCACGTGGTCACGGTGAACGACTATCTCGCCAGCTACCAGTCCGAGCTCATGGGGCGTGTGTTCCGGTTCTTAGGGCTGGAAACCGGCTGCATCGTCTCGGGCCAGGACCCCGCCGCGCGCAAGCGCCAGTACTACGCGGATATTACGTACGGAACCAACAACGAGTTCGGCTTCGATCACCTGCGCGACAACATGGCGATGGACCCGTCGCAGCTGGTGCACCGCGGCTACCACTACGTGATCATTGACGAGGTGGACTCGATCCTCATCGATGAGGCCCGTACCCCGCTCATCATTTCCGGTCCCGCCGCGGGCGACAATCTTGAGTGGTACGTGCGGTTCGCGCGACTCGTGCGGGACCTGAGGGCCGAAGAGGACTACGAGGTCGAGGAGAAGCAGCGCGCCGTCGGAATCCTTGAGCCCGGCATCGACAAGGTCGAGAACGCGCTCAACATAGAGAACCTGTATGACCCCGCGAACACGCCGCTGATCGGATTCCTGAACAACGCCATCAAGGCGAAGGAACTGTTCCGCCGCGACCGCGAGTACGTGGTCCAGCAGGGTGAAGTCCACATCGTCGACGAGCACACGGGCCGGCTCCTGTCGGGGCGCCGTTACTCGGAGGGCCTACACCAGGCGATCGAGGCCAAGGAAGGCGTGCAGATCAAGGCCGAGAACCAAACGTATGCCTCGATCACGCTTCAGAACTACTTCCGCCAGTACGACAAGCTCTCGGGCATGACGGGTACTGCACAGACCGAAGCCGCTGAACTCAACGCGACGTACGGCATGAACGTCATTTCGATCCCCACCCACAAGCCGATGATCCGCCTGGACCAGTCGGACCTGCTGTTCAAGTCTGAACAGGCCAAGTACGATGCGATCATCGAGGACGTTGTGGAGCGTCACCACAACGGCCAGCCGATGCTCATCGGTACCGTCTCGGTCGAGAAGTCCGAACAGCTGAGCAAGGAACTGCGCAGGCACGGCATCCAGCACAAGGTGTTGAACGCCAAGCAGCACGATGCCGAGGCGGCCGTGGTGGCCGAGGCGGGCCGCAAGGGCGCGGTCACCGTTGCCACCAACATGGCCGGTCGTGGGACCGACATCATGCTGGGCGGCAACCCGGAGTTCCGGGCGGTGCAAGAGATGCACAGCCGCGGCATTGACCCGCATGACCAGCCGGACGAGTACGAGCGCGTGTGGGATGGCGTGTTCAAGCAGGCCACCAAGGATGTGGCCGCTGAACACGAAGAGGTGTTGGCGGCCGGCGGACTGTACGTCCTGGGCACGGAACGCCACGAGTCTCGTCGCATCGACAACCAGTTGCGT
>DGBM01000331.1 GCA_002384765.1 Demequinaceae bacterium UBA4004 | reverse complement strand
CTCCGATAGTCTTCACCCTGAAGGTGCTCCTCGAACTCGGTCGAATGTTCTCTCAACAAGAACCATTCTCCCAGATCAGGAGCACTTTCCCCATTCACCACACGGCACTCAGAACACCCCGCCATGAAAGCCCCAGGCTAGAGTACGAACGCCGCCAGCTCTCGCTGGCAGCCTGACCAACCAACCACCTGTCCGGAGTTCGGGGGCAGCCTCAGACCAAACACACCGACGCTCAACTCACCACACTCGACCGGCCAATGAAAGATCGAGGTTAACCGCTCCCGGCATCTTGTTCGGCGCGTAACGCAACATCGCAACTCCTCCTCGTCAGGATTTGCAACGATGACTGGAAACTGCCCAGCCTACAACAGTCGATCACACACAGCATCGCGGGGGCAAGGCCCTTCGCTTTCATGCGTCGGTCCCGCCGCATTTGATCGCCGTGTTGGGAAAGGTAGAGAATTCCCATCCCGGACTCGGGTAACGTTGAGGTGCCAATGTCCTGCGCACCAGGAGAAAACTACCCATGTCTCAGACCCTCGAATCGCCCAAGCGCGCCCTGATCACCGGCATCACTGGACAGGACGGTAGCTACCTCGCCGAACTCCTTCTCGCGAAGGGTTACGAGGTACATGGGCTCATCCGCCGCTCGTCGTCGTTCAATACGCAGCGCATCGATCACGTCTACCAGCCAGCGCAGGTTGTTGATCACCGCTTGTTCTTGCACTTCGCCGACCTCTCGGACGGCTCGCGACTGGTGACGCTGCTCAACGAGATCCAGCCGCACGAGGTGTACAACCTCGCCGCGCAGTCGCACGTGCGCGTGAGCTTCGACGAGCCCGAGTACACGGGTGACATCACGGGCCTCGGCAGCACCCGCCTCCTCGAGGCGATCCGCGCCGCGAAGATCGACACGCGCTTTTACCAGGCATCCAGTTCCGAGATGTTCGGCGCGACCCCGCCGCCGCAGAACGAGGAGACGCCCTTCTACCCCCGCTCGCCCTATGGCGTTGCGAAGGTCTACTCGTACTGGATCACGAAGAACTACCGTGAGGCGTACGACCTCTTCGCGGTGAACGGCATCCTCTTCAACCACGAGTCGCCGCGCCGTGGTGGGACGTTCGTCACTCGCAAGATCACACGCGCGGTCGCCCGCATCAAGGCCGGCCTGCAGTCCGAGCTCTACCTCGGCAACCTCGATGCCGTGCGTGACTGGGGCTACGCGCCCGAATACGTCGAGGGCATGTGGCGCATGCTGCAGCATGACGAGCCGACCGATTACGTCTTGGCCACCAACACGGCGTACACCGTAAAGGACTTCCTGCGGTTTTCGTTCGAGCACGTGGGCCTCCACTGGCAGAAGTACGTCCGCTTCGATGAGCGCTATCTGCGTCCGACCGAGGTCGACGCCCTCATCGGCGACTACGGTCGGGCCAAGGACCTGCTCGGGTGGGAGCCTAAGATCCACACGCCGCGCCTCGCGCAGATCATGGTCGACGCGGATTCCGCGGCGCTCGAAGTCGAGGGTCGTCATTACGTCGACCAGGTGCAGAGCTGACTCCACGTGCACGTGATGCTAACGGGTGGGGGAGGGATGCTCGCCTCCGCCATCGCGGAGGCGTGGGCTTCCCGGCGCCGTGACGATCGGCTCACGGCCTTGTCGCGGCGCGATGTCGACTTGAGGGATGCCGTGGCGACGCGTGCCGCAATCGCAGCGGCCGACCCCGATCTCGTGGTCCACACGGCGGCGTTCGTCGGCGGAATCGGCGACAAGACCGCACGCCCTCTGCCGTACCTCCTCGATAATCTGAGCATCGACTCGTCGGTGCTTGACGCCGTCGTCGCAGAAGACGTCCCCGCCTACCTCTACGTCGCCTCGGCGGCCGCCTACCCAGCCGCGGCGTCCAATCCCATCACGGAGGACTCGCTGTTCGGTGGCCGCCTCGAGCCCGCCAACGAGGGCTACGGCCTGGCCAAGCTCGCGGGGCTAACGGCGGTGGGCTACGCGGCTCGCCAGACCGGTCGCGCGTACCGTTCGATCCTGCCTTCGAACCTGTACGGTCCGCGTGACACGTTCGCCCCCGCGAGATCGCATCTCATCGCGTCGACGCTCTTCAAGGCGCACACCGCGCACACCGCGGACGCGGACGAGGTGGAGGTGTGGGGCGACGGCACGGCGCGTCGTGAGTTCACGTTCGCCCCCGACCTCGCCGGGTGGATCGCCGATTCGGCCGACGAGATGGCGCACTGGGAGCAGGTCATGAATGTCGGAGCCGGAGTTGACCATTCGATCCGCGAATTGTACGAGATCGCCGCCGATGTCGTCGGCTTCGACGGCAGGCTCGCTTTCGACATGACGAAGCCGAGCGGGGTGCCGCAGCGGCTCATCGACTCGTCCCGCGCGCGCCGCCATGGCTGGGCACCAGCCACCGACATCCGCGACGGCATGGCCGCGTGCTATTCCTCCTTCCTCACCCGTTCCGCATCTGGAGACCTCTCATGACGATGCCCGCCTACCCCCTCGCGACCACGACCTGGGACAACGCCGAGTACGCGGCGCTGCAGCGTGTCATCGCGAGCGGCCGCTTCACAAATGGCCCCCTGGTCAAGCAGTTCGAGGCGGAGTTCGCGGCGCACTTCGGAGCAGGATTTGGCGTCATGGTCAACTCGGGCAGCTCGGCAAACCTCATCGCGATCGCCGCCGCCGTACTCGACCCGCGCATCGACCTGAACCGCGGAGACGAGGTCATCGTGCCGGCCGTCTCCTGGCCGACGACGTACTACCCGCTCACGCAGTACGGTCTGCGCCCGAAGTTCGTCGACATCGACATCGACACCCTGAACATCGACCTCGACCTGGTCGAGGCATCTGTCACCCCTCGAACCAAGGCGATCTTCGCCGTCAACCTGCTCGGCAACCCGAACGACTTCCTGCGCCTGCGCGGCATAGCCGAGCGACACTGCCTCGTGCTGCTGGAGGACAACTGCGAATCCCTCGGCGCCGTCAAGGACGGCATCAACGCAGGGACGGCGGGGCTTGCCGGCACGTTCAGCTCGTTCTTCTCGCACCACATCGCGACGATGGAGGGCGGGGTCATCTTGACGGACGATGAGCAGCTCTACCAGGAGATGATCTCGCTGCGCTCGCACGGTTGGACGCGTGAACTCCCCGCCGAGAACTTCGTCCACGACAAGAGCGGCAATGCGTGGGACGACCTCTTCCGATTCGTGCTGCCCGGATACAACGTTCGCCCGCTCGAGATGGAGGGTGCCCTCGGCACCGAGCAGCTCAAGAAGGTCCCTGCGCTCATCGCCGGTCGACGAAACAACGCCTCATACTTCGCGGAGCGCTTTGCAGACATCACCGCCGTCCGAACCCAGCGCGAGACCGGGGAGAGCAGCTGGTTCGGGTTCTCGATCATACTCGAGGGCCCACTCGCGGGCCGGCGCGCTGACGTCGTCAACGCATTCGCCCAAGCAGGTATCGAATCGCGACCCATCGTGGCAGGCAACTTCACCCGCAATCCCGTTATGGCGCACCTAGACGCCGTCGTACCCCACTCGCTGCCCGCAGCCGACAAGGTTGATGTCGACGGATTGTTCGTCGGTAACCACCACTACCCAGCGCACGAAGGGATCGACCTCGTCGCGGAAACCATAGAACACATCGCAGCAGGGTGACTGCGGTTGTGCGCCTCAGTTCCGCTCGCTTTAGGTGAAGGGTGAGTATTCGCTCTTCTGAGCCTTGATCCGTAAGCTCTTGAGTGGCCCGGGAGGGTCGGGTGTGGCTGAGCCTTGATTGCTGTTTCGGTGGCTCCGGTGGACTGGCCGCTCGACCGTCCGGGGCGCCTTGACTGCTGATTGAGATGCGCGTTTCGGTCGCTGTTTACGGATCTGCCGGCGAGGAGTCCTTCGGGTCGATGAACATGTTCACGATCGGAAGGGAGCAAGGTGATGCAACAGTCAATTCCCCATGGGTGGGCTGGTGTCGATGTCGGCAAGGGCCACCACTGGGTATGCCTGATCGACGAGTCCGGGACCACGATATGGACCGGCAAGGTCGTCAACGACGAGCAGTCGATCATCGATGCGATCGGTCAGGTGACGGCGCTGGCCGACAGGGTCGTGTGGGCGGTGGATGTCACCGGCACGATGTCCGGGCTGCTGCTGGCGCTGCTGGTCGCGCACGGACAGCAGGTGAAGTACGCGCCGGGTCGAGTTGTGAACCAGATGGCGACGGCGTACCGGGGCGAGGCGAAGACCGACGCGAGAGACTCGTTGGGGTGTGACACTTTTTGTAGAC
>DGBM01000289.1 GCA_002384765.1 Demequinaceae bacterium UBA4004 | reverse complement strand
GTGAGGAAGCCAATCAGGACGAACATCAGTATTGAGCTGACGATGTAGACGGCGACAGCGAGGATGCCGAAGTTGAGGGCCTCTTTCGCTTCCTTGTCCACAAACGGACTCTTGTCCTTGCCAATCAGCCACATGATCAGCGGGGCAACTGCCGGGAAAATGATGTTTCCGGCGTGCGCAATGGTTGCGTATGTCCTCGCGTCGCTGTCCGACAGCGGAGCCGCGGGTTGCATTGGAGGGGGAGGGGGCGTTTCAGTCATGTGTTTTCACCACTTTGAGTTGGTACGGATAGTGTGCGGGTTTGCCCTGCTTCGCGACCCAAAATCCTGCCAGACTGAAGTAGATCGCAACGACGGGAACCACCCACTGCCCCAATGTACCGAGAAAGCCGATCAAAGGCACCAACACTCTGACTAGGGTGGCCAGAATGAAGACGGCAACCACCGCAGCCGAGAAGTTTGCGGCCTTTGCAGCCTCGGACGAGACGAACACATCGGTGCGTCGCCGGGTGGCGTAGATCACGAGGGGGACGACGGGGCCGGTCAGCGCCGACAGATGCGCGATGCCTGCCGTAGCCGCGCTCATGACGGTCGGGGCCGTGTAGGTCATGTCGCCTCCAGGGCCCACGCTAGCGCGCGGAACGCGAAAGATCGGAGTGGGTGATCCAACTCCTGCGTAGAATTGGCACTCGTGACAATCGAGTGCCAGCGGGAGGTGGAATGAGCGACGACAGACGTGAGGCGATCCTGCGAGCGATTGTCGAGGGTTATGTGTCCACCAGCGAGCCCGTGGGTTCGAAGGCGCTTGCGCAACACCACGATCTTGGAGTGTCGCCCGCGACCATCCGCAATGACATGGCGGCTCTCGAGGAAGAGGGGCTGATCGCGCAGCCGCACACCTCCGCTGGGCGCATCCCGACCGACAAGGGCTACCGGTATTTCGTTGACATGCTCGCCACGGCGTCCTTGCAGGACAGCCACAAGCGGGCAATCTCTACCTTCCTTTCCGACGCGGTCGACCTCAACGACGTTGTCGAGCGCTCGGTCCGGTTGCTGAGCCAACTCACGCGCCAAGTGGCGGTGGTGCAGTACCCGTCGTTGCGCGAGAGCCCCGTGAGGCGCGTGGAGTTGGTGCGGATCACGAGCGATCGAGCGCTCGCGGTGGTCGTGAGCGCCGATGCTCGCGTGGAACAGGCCGCGATTGACGTACCGGAAACGGTGACGGAGGAGGAATTTGAGCGACTCGCTCGCGAACTCAACGAGATCGCGTCGGGCCTTTCTCCACAGCCGCTTGAATCCGCGCTCGACGCCTGGGCGGAGCGTCACGCGACGCACCCATGGCTGCGTGACGTGGCATCGTCCGTGGTGGGAGCCGCGCGCGGCGGAACGATCGAGCGCGTCGTCTTTGCTGGCACCGGGAACCTCACGAGGGCCGGTTCGGGCCTCAAGGCCGACGCGGTGACATCGATTTTGGATGCCCTTGAGGAACAGGTTGTCCTCTTGCGGTTGTTGCACGAAATGGCATCAGAGGGAGGCGTGTCGGTGCGTATTGGCCGGGAGACCGGCCAGGACGCACTCGCCGGCACGTCGATTGTGGCTGCCGGATACGGCAACCTCACCTCGCCCGCATTGTTAGGAGCGCTCGGACCGATGCGCATGGACTATCCGGGAACGATGGCCGCGGTGAGGGCCGTGGCGCGTTACCTGTCGAAAGTGGTGGAGACGTGAAGGACTATTACGCCGTACTTGGTGTTCCGAGAACTGCGACGGAGGCCGAGATCAAGAAGGCCTATCGCAAGATGGCGCGGGAATTGCACCCGGACGTGGCTGGCCCTGAGGTGGGCGACCGCTTCAAGGATGTCGCCGCCGCGTACGAGGTGCTCGGCAACGCGGACAAGCGCGCCCAATATGACCGTGGCGTGGACCCTCGCGGGGGCAACTCGTCCGCCGGGGCGGGGGCCGGGTTCGGCTTCGAGGACATCTTTGAGACGTTCTTCGGCTCTGCGATGGGGGGCCAAGGACGGCGCGGACCCGCGTCTCGCACACAGCGTGGCGGCGACTCGCTCGTCGAGGTCGACGTGACGCTGGAGGAGGCCGTGTTCGGAGCCCACCGTGAAGTCATGGTGGATCTCGCTGAGGTCTGCACCTCGTGTGACGGTTCGTGTTGTGCGCCGGGCACGCAGCCGGCCACCTGCCCGCAGTGCAACGGCGCGGGAGTGGTCCAGCGTGTCGCTCGCTCCCTGCTGGGCCAGGTGATGACGACGGCGCCATGCCCGCGGTGCGGCGGCTACGGGTCGATCATCGAGAACCCGTGCACCGCATGTTCCGGCCAGGGACGCACGCGAGAGCGCCGGTCGGTCGACGTCGACATTCCTGCGGGCGTCGAAACGGGGACGCGCATCCGCATGTCGGGTGCCGGTGACGCTGGCCCGGGCGGTGGACCGCGCGGCGACCTGTACATCGAGATTCGCGAACGCCCGCACGAGTCCTTCGAGCGCCGGGGGAACGACCTCCACTGCACGCTGGAGCTGCCCATGACGGCCGCGGCGCTCGGCACCGTGGCCACCGTGGAATCCCTGGACGGGCCACAGGAAATCGACGTCCGGCCCGGCACCCACGCGGGATCCACCGTCACCCTCAAGGGCTTGGGGGTGGGCCGCCTGCAGCGTGCGGGCCGCGGCAACCTGTACGTCCACCTGGACATTCAGACGCCCACGGATTTGGACGACCAGCAGACGGAGCTGCTGACCCAGCTCGCCAGGCTGCGCGGCGAGGAGTTCCCAGAAGCGCGGCTGGCCCCGTTCGGCGGTGGCGTGTTCTCGCGCCTTCGCGAGGCTTTCACGGGTCGCAGTTAGCAGGTCCACACGTTCTGTGCGGGTCGTGAAGGGGTCCAGCGTGGCGTCGGCTTGCTCGCCGTGGTGCGCGGCACGTGGTCGAGCGCGCCGGCGCGCAATACGCTGGAGCCATGACCGACTGCCTCTTTTGCCGCATCGCGGCTGGTGACATCCCCGCAGACATCGTGGCGCGCACCGACAACGTGATCGCTTTTCGTGACATCGACCCCAAGGCGCCCGTGCACGTGCTGGTGGTGCCCGTGACGCACGTCGCCAACGTCACCGAAGCCGCGGCCCAGATCCCCGACGTGCTCGCCGAGATGATCGCGGTCGCGCAGCAGGTCGCCGATGCCGAGACGGACGGCGAGTTCCGCCTGATCTTCAACTCGGGGCCGACAGCCGGGCAGAGCGTCTTCCACGCGCACGCTCACGTCTTGGGCGGCGCGGAACTGAAATGGGAGAACGCGTGAGCGCATCCCGGGTGGTGATTGTGGACGACGCCGCGTCCATGCCCGCATTGCTCGGCACGGGGGATTCGGTGCTGAAGGAAGTCGAGGGGGCCTTCCCCGCGGTCGACGTCTTGGTGCGCGGCAACCACATCTCGCTCACGGGCGACGACGCCGCGGTGTCCGAGTGCGCCGCGGCGATCGAGGAGCTCCGGTCTCTCCTGGCCGCGGGCGTGCCCCTCACTCCGGACGTGGCCCGTGAGTCGATTCGCATGCTGCAGCGCGCGCGGTCTGCGGTGGCTGCGGCACGCCACGGGGGAGCCGTGAGCGAACCCCCCTCGAGTTCGGTCGCCATCTTGTCGCGATCGATTCTGAGTTCGCGTGGCCGCACGATCCGTCCGAAGACGGAGGGGCAGGCCGCCTACGTTCATCAGATTGAGCAGCACACGGTGACGTTCGGCATCGGCCCCGCAGGCACCGGTAAGACCTACCTTGCGATGGCTCAAGCGGTGGCGGCGCTGCAGGCCAAGCAGGTCTCTCGCATCATCCTCACGCGACCCGCGGTGGAGGCGGGGGAACGGCTCGGGTTCCTGCCGGGCACCCTGTCCGAGAAGATCGACCCCTACTTGCGCCCGCTGTATGACGCGCTGCACGACATGGTCGACCCGGANNCGCACCCTCAATGACGCGTTCATCATCTTGGACGAGGCCCAGAACACCACGCGCGAACAGATGAAGATGTTCCTCACGCGGCTCGGTTTCGGCTCCACGATGGTGGTGACGGGCGACATCACGCAGGTGGACCTGCCTGGCGGAACCACGTCCGGGCTGCGCGCCGCGCGCGACATCCTGCGCGGCATCGGCGACATCGGCTTCAGCGAGCTCACCGCCCAAGACGTGGTGCGTCACCGCCTGGTGAGCGACATCATCACCGCCTATGCGAGCGACGAGGCCAAGCGCGAGCGCCAACCCCGTGAAGGACAGCAGCGCCGCTACTCGCGTACTTCAGAGCGTCATGGAGCCCCACACAAGGAGACTGAAGCGTGATCGAGGTCAACAACGAGACCGACGCCAAGATCGACGAGGCGGAATTCGCCGCGTTGGGCAGCTTCGTCTTGGAGCAGATGCACGTCGCGCCCGAGGCGGAATTGGCGATCCTCTTCGTGGATGAGGTCGCGATGACGGACCTTCACGTCAAGTGGATGGACGAGCCAGGTCCGACCGACGTGCTCAGTTTCCCCATGGACGAGCTGCGGCCGGGCACACCTGAGCGCGTGACTCCTGCGGGCTTGTTGGGAGACATCGTCGTGTGCCCCTCAGTTGCTGTCGAGCAGGCCAAGAAGGCGGGGCACTCGTCGGAGGAGGAGATGCTGCTGCTGACGACGCACGGGATTCTTCACTTGCTGGGCTACGATCACGCCGAGCCTGACCAGGAGCGGGAGATGTTCGCCCTCCAGCGCAACCTCCTGCTCACATTCCTCGCGCAGAGGGCCTAGATGAGCCCCAATGCGATCACCCTGCTCGTCTCGTTAGGCCTGGCGAGCATGCTGGGCGCCGCCGTGATGCACGCCATCGTGGCCGCCTTCGAGCAGCTGCCGCATGCGCGGGAGCGTGTGATGGGCGAGGCCAAGCGTGCCGACGGTCGCCCCACGAACGCGGCCAAGCTGTCCCGCGACGCCGATGAGGTGGCCAACGCCGCTTCCGTCGTCTACGCCTCGCTTGAGGCGGTCGCCCTGGTGTCGTGGAGCGTGCTGGCGTGGACCTGGGGCCGCGACCTCGGGTGGCCAGGGTGGGTGGCCGCGCTCGTCACGATGGCGCTCGCAGCGGCCTACTCGCTCTTACTGGTCCGCGCCGCCCCGCGCATGGCGGCGAGGGCTCATCCCGAGACCACCGTGCGCGTTCTTGCGCCGATCGGCGTCGCCTTGATCGCCTTGTCGACGCCGGTGCGCCGCATCATTCCCGCGCTGCGCATGCCCGCCCTGTCGGAGGCCGAGGACCTGGTGGAGCAGGCTCAGGACGCGCTCGAGGATGAGGACGCGGAGCTTCTGCGCGGCGTCGTCAACCTGGGCGACACACTCGCCCGTGAGGTGATGGTGCCGCGCACCGACATGGTGACGATCGCCGCGGGTACGCCGCTGAGGAAGGCGATGCTGCTGTTCATGAGGTCGGGCTTTTCCCGCGTGCCCGTGATTGGCGACGGCACCGACGATGTGCGCGGGCTGCTGTACCTGAAGGACGTGGTGCGCGCGACCTGGGACCACCAGGACGCCTTGGAAACACCCGTGGACGACCTCATGCGGGATCCGGTCTTCCTGCCCGAGTCGGTCCCCGCCGACGACCTGTTGCGGCGCATGCAGGACGAGGTGTTTCACATGGCGATCGTGATCGACGAGTTCGGGGGTGTGGCGGGCCTCGTGACGATCGAGGACGCGCTCGAAGAGATCGTGGGCGAACTGACCGACGAACACGATCGGGTCGAACCCCAGGTGGTGGACCTGGGTGACGGTCGTTTTCGCGTACCGGCGCGACTCGCCATTGACGAATTGGGTGAGCTGTTCGGCATGGAAATCGAGGACGACGACGTCGACACCGCGGCGGGGCTGCTTACCAAGGCTCTCGGCAAGGTGCCGATTCCTGGATCCACCGCTGAGGCGCACGGCCTGAGACTCACGGCCGAGCGCGCTGAGGGCCGCAGGCGTAGGCTCACATGGCTCTTAGTCGAGCGGCTCCCGTTGCCCAGCGCAACCACCGAGGACCGCGGTGCCTCTCCCGAGGGCCGCTATCGTTCGTCGGGCCGTTCCAACGCACGAAGAAGGGCCACGTCAGATGACTGAGTTTCGTTCCGGCTTTGCCGCATTTGTGGGGCGCCCCAACGCGGGCAAGTCGACCCTCATGAA
>DGBM01000319.1 GCA_002384765.1 Demequinaceae bacterium UBA4004 | reverse complement strand
TTTGACGTCAACAGCGTGGAGCGACTCCAGCTTCTGGCTGATCTGCGCACCGCCCTCGACGCCGGCGCGCTACGCGTGGTCTACCAGCCTCAGGTAGACCTTTCCGATGGGCGCACGGTCGGAGCAGAAGCCCTCGTCCGGTGGACTCACCCGGAACGGGGACCGGTGGCCGCTGACGACTTCATTCCCCTTGCGGAGAACTCCGGATTGATCTTCCGCCTCACCGCCTTCGTGCTCGACACGGCCCTCGGTCAGCTCGCCCAGTGGACAGCGGCGGGCTATGACCTCCGGATGGCCGTCAATCTCTCCGCCCGTCACCTGTCCGACCTCGGACTGCCGGATCAGGTCGTGGAAGCCGCGGCCCGCCACGGAGTCCCGCTAACGTCCTTGGTGCTGGAGGTCACGGAGACTGGAATTCTCTCGGACCCCATGCGCGCCGACATCGTGATCCGCGCCCTGCGGGCACTGGGCGTCGAGGTCTCGATCGACGACTACGGCACCGGCAACGCCTCACTGAACTACCTGAAGCGACTCGAGATCGACGAACTGAAGATCGACAGGAGCTTCGTCAGCAACATCGACAACGACGACCATGACCTGATCATCGTGCGGTCGACCATCGAGCTCGCGCTCGCGCTCGGGCTGCGTGTGGTCGCGGAGGGCATCGAGGATGAGTCGACATCTGCGGCGTTGCGGGCGCTCGGCGGCGTGATTGGCCAGGGCTATCACCTCGGCCGCCCAGCCCCGCCGGAAACGATCGAAGACAGGCTCGAACGCGAGCGAGAGGCCGCTGCGCAGGGAAAGACGATGGGCGTCTAACCGTGCTGGTCTTGGCTTTGGGCCTCATCGCCGTGGTCTCGCCCCTCCTGGTCGGGCGGTGGCCCGCTGGTCTGCTCCTCCACCAGTGGCGGTGGAAGTCGCTGATCTGGGTGGCGCTCATCGTGCAGTCGGTCGTCCTCAACGTGACCCTGCCGGGCGTGCTCGCGCCCGCGACGCACGTGCTGACCTACGTCGCCGCCCTCGGATTTGCGTGGGTGAATCGGCGCGCCGCCGGGGTGTGGATCGTGGCGGCCGGCGCCTTCTCCAACGGCATCACCATTGCACTCAACGGCGGAACCTTGCCCGCCAGTGCATCGGCGGCCGAGGCGGCAGGAATCGAGCAAAGCGGCGACTTCGCGAACTCGGCCGTTCTTGATAACCCCGTGTTGCCGTGGCTGGGCGACATCTTCGCCTGGCCGGCGCCGATGCCGCTCGCCAACACCTTCTCCGTCGGCGACATCCTCATCGTGCTTGGCGTCTTTGTCGCCGCGTGGAGCGGGACCCGGCGCCTTGGCGACGCGAGCACGCCCTCGGCGGCGCCCGTGGCGCAGCGCGTGCCAGAAGTCGCTCCGCCGACGGTCTGGTACCCGGAACCCCTGCGATCCGACGCCGAGCGACCCTAGAGTTCCCTCACTATCCGTGCGGGGTTGCCCGCCACCACCACGTCCGGCGGAACGTCCTTGGTCACCACGGAGCCCGCGCCCACCACTGACCGCGCACCGATCGTGACGCCGGGGCAGATCACCACGGAGCCGCCCAGCCAGACATCGTCCTCGATCGTGATGGGCAGGCCGATCTCCCAGCTTTCCCGGCGCAAACCCACGTCCAGCGAGTGGTTGGGGGTGTACAGGCGCGCGCTGGGGCCGATGAGCACGTGGTCGCCGATGGTGACACGCCCCGAGCCCAACACCATGAAGTCGTTGTTGATGAACACGTTCGCACCGATCGAGACGCGCTCGCCATACTCGATCAAGATGGGTGGGCGGATGTCGAGACCCGGGCCACACGCGTCGACCGCGGCGGCGAATGCTGCGGTCATCCCGGCCGGATCCTCGGCGTACCGGGCGTTGACCTCGCGGCACACGTTGAGAGTCTCGCGCTGCAGCTCGGGAAGTTCCGGCCCGGCGCGGTATCTGAACCAGTCGTCGGCGCGCATCTTCTCCAGCTCGGTGCGGGTGGAATCGTGTTGCGGTCGCTCGTTCTTGCGTTCGCGCCAGATGGCGTCGGTCATGGGTAACACTCCCTCACGGTCTCAGCCCCCCATCTTCCCCGATGCCGACACTCGCCACCGCACCGCAGGTCCCGGGCGCCCGCGCGGATAGCCTTGCCGCATGTCGGGAGAAACTGACCTCGCCACCTTGATCGCGTCGATGCGTCCGCACCGTGATCCCGTGACGTACGTGTGGGCGAGTGTCGAGACAATTCCGAGCGGCATCGTGCCCTTGGCGACGATGCGCGAAGCAGAGGGCCTGACCGTGGTGTGTTCCCGGGACGATGCCGATGCGGCGGGGCTCGGCCACACGTTTCCGTGCGCGCGGATCACCCTGACGGTGCACTCCTCGCTCGAAGCAGTGGGCCTGACCGCCGCCTTCGCCGCGGCCCTGAGTGAGGCCGGGATCAGCGCGAACGTTGTCGCCGGATACCACCACGACCACATCTTTGTGCCGGTGGAGCGTGCGGCCGACGCGATGGCCGCTTTGGAGCAGTTGGCCGCTTCGGCCATGTAGTGGCGGCTAGAACTCCGAGCCACACTCGCCCCCTGCGTCGTCCTCGACCTGCACGGTGGCGTGGGCCAGGCCGTGCTCGCGTAATACGCGTTGCGCCGCGCGCACCACGTCGGCCGTGTGAGCGGCCTCGCTTACCAGGTGCACGCTCGCCACGTCCATGCCCGAGGTGAGCGTCCAGACGTGCACGTCGTGCACGTCGGTCACGGAGGGCAGTCCGCCCAGCTCGGAGGTGAGGGTCTCGACGTCCACCGAGGGGGGAGCGGCCTGCACCACGATGCGAATCGCCTCGCCAGCCAGGCGAAGAGCGCGCGGCACGATGAACGCGGCGAGCGCGAGGGCCACCACGGCGTCGGTGTAGGGCCAACCGGTGGTGAGGATCACGATCGCGGACACGATCACGCCCACGGAGCCCATCGCGTCGGCCATCACCTCCAGGTACGCGCCGTGCACGTTGAGGCTTTCCTTGGCGCCCGCGTGCAGTAGCCGAAAGCTCACCAGATTGACGGCGAGGCCCACGATCGCGACTACGAGCATCGGAACCGCGTCCACCTCGACCGGGTCGCGCAGGCGGCCGATGCCCTCGACGGCCACGTAGGCGGCTACACCCAGCAGTAGGGCCGCATTCGCGAGCGCGGCGAGCACCTCCCAGCGGTAGTGTCCGAAGGTCTGCTTGGGGTTGCGGGCCGCACGCCGGGCGGCGGTGACCGCTGCGAGGGCCATCCCCACGCCGAGCGCGTCGGTGGCCATGTGGCCCGCGTCGGCCATGAGCGTGAGCGACCCGGTGAGGAGTCCCGCGGCTACCTCGACGCCCACAAAGGTCAGCACGAGCGCAAGCACCCCGGCGAGGGCGCGCCGGTGCTTGCCGCCGGCGGACACGGAGGGCTGCGAGTGTCCCGCACTCACGAGGCTGCTCCCGGGGTGTTCTCCGCCAAGTAGTGCTCGGCCGCCACGCCGAGGAGCAGACGGATGTGGGCGTCGGCTACTTGGTACCAGATCTCCCGGCCGCGGCGCTCGGAACGCACCACCCCTGCCGCCCGCAACTTTGCCAACTGGTGGCTGGTGGCGGANNGAACGGCGCGGACAGGCGAGCGGCGTCGTCGGCATCGATGCCGCGAGGCAACGGCGAGTGGAGGTGGGGCTCCGTCATGTCCATCCCTGAATATATGAGCAACTATTCAGATGTTAGTCGATCGAGCCGCGGCCGTCGACCGGCGCCGCGCTGACATACTGAAGTCATGGACCTTCCCATCCTCGGCACGATCGATCTCACGCCCTCCGGGTTGTTTCTGTTCTTCGCGGCGGTGCTCGCGGTCGGATACTTCGGCTGGCAACTCTTCGGCACCGGCCGCGCCGGTCGCGACGCCAAGGCGTCCGATGAGGCCCCGCACGTGGAGGAGGGCCACGGCGACGCCGACGAGCCGATCGCCGAGATCGACAAGGACGAGCGGCCCAAGGACTGAGGATGATCGCTTCCGACCCCGCACGTCCTACGCTGACGCGAAGCGCCGCCCCGCACGCCCAGGGAGAGTCATGACCGTCATCGACGCCGCCGTGTACGTCGGGGGTGCCCGGCAGGACGATGCGTCCACGGTGGTCGAAGCCGCGGCGCGCGTGACCCAGAAGGGTTTCGCGTGGGTGGGACTGCTGCGGCCGAGCGACGAGGAACTGGCCGAGGTGGCGGGAGCCTTCGGGGTGCACTCGCTCGCCGTCGAGGACGCCATGAAGGGGCATCAGCGCTCCAAGCTCGAGCGTTACGGCGACAACCTTGCCGTGGTGGTGCGCGCGGCGCGCTACATCGAATCGACGGAGACCGTCGACTTCGGTGAGATCCACCTCTTCGTCGGCCACAAGGCGATTGTGGCCGTGCGTCTGGCCGAGGAGCCCGACCTTGCCGAGGTGCGCTCGCGGCTCGAGGGTGACCCCAAGCTCCTCGCTCTGGGGCCGAACGCGGTGCTCTACGCCATCCTGGACGAGGTGGTCGACTCGTACGGCCCGGTCATGGTGGGCCTGGAAAACGACATCGACGAGATCGAGGACCAGATCTTCGATCAGCATGCGGGTATCGCGGTGTCGCGTCGCATCTACGAGCTGCACCGCGAGGTCATCGCGTTTCAGCGCGCCGTGCAGCCCCTGGTCGGGATGCTCGCGGAGGTCCGCTCGCTTGCGGCCGAGGACGAAACGGATATCGAACTGCGGCGACTGTTTCGCGACGTGCACGACCACGTGATTCGGACGTCCGATCGCATCGACAACTTTCGTTCGTTACTCGACAACGCGCTCAACACCCACATGTCGCTCGTGGCGCAGCGCGAGACCGAGGCAAGCTATGCACAAAACGAGCAGACCAAGAAGATCTCCGCATGGGCCGCCATCCTTTTCGCCCCGTCGCTCGTGGGCACCATCTATGGAATGAACTTTCGCTACATGCCCGAGCTGAGCTGGCGTTACGGCTATCCGCTCGCGCTCGGCGGCATGGTGGTGCTCGGATCGGTGCTCTTTGTGATCTTCAGGCGCGCCAAGTGGATCTAGGAGCCAGCGAGACTCGTCGGCGGCGGGCCGGGCAGCCCGCGTGGCGCACTTGACCCTGCATCGAACACGTGTTCGAATGGCGGCATGCGCTGGGAGGGACAGAAGCTCGAGTCGGACTCCCCTGACGCGTTGCCCGGCCTCGCGAAGATCAGCAACCTGATTCGCTCCGTCCAGACCCCCGAGTTCGCGGGGGTGACGTTCCACGAGGTGGCCGCGAAGAGCGCGCTCAACCGCGTGGGACCAGGCAGTGCCGTGCCGTTCGGCTGGACCATCAACCCGTACCGCGGCTGCTCGCACGCGTGCGTGTACTGCTTTGCCCGGCCCAGCCACCGGTACTTGGACCTCGATGCGGGCACGGACTTTGATTCTCAAGTGATCGTGAAGGTNNGGAGGCGTCACAGTCCGTCGAGGTCCAGCTCGCGATGTCGATCGCGATCTTCGACGACGAACTTCAGACCACCATGGAACCCGGCACGCCCACCACGGCCGCGCGGCTGGCCACGGTGTCGGCGGCCGCCGACGCGGGCTTTGACGTGGCCGTGTTCATGATGCCGATCCTGCCGTTCCTCACCGATACCGCGGAGCATCTTGACGATGCTCTCGCACGCATCCAGAAGGCGGGCGCGACCCAGGTCAGTTACGCGGGTCTGCACCTGCGCCCCGGCGTGAAGGAGTGGTACGCGGCGTGGCTGCATCGGCACCGTCCCGACCTCGTGCCGACGTACCGCGCCCTGTACGGGGACGGGGCGTACGCTCCCAAGCACTACCGGCGGCGGCTGGCCGACACCATCAAGCCGCTGATCGCGGCCCACGGACTCACCAAGGCTCCCGAGGATCCGGGCACCGGGAGTGCGACCACGCGCGCCGAGGCGCGCGACCTCGACGGCGAATGGCGGACTAAGGCGGACCCGGCACGCCACCCGGCGCAGCAGCTTCAACCAGCGCTGTTCTAAGAGTCGCGCCGCCTCAGTACCCACTTCCTCAGTTCGATCGCCAACGGGACCACCGAGGCCAAGGCGACACACATGGCCCACTGGCTGAGACTCAGCGGCGCCGTGGAGAACGCATCGTTCAGCAGCGGCACGTTGACCACCGCGACCTGCAAGAGCAAGGACAGCGCCACGGTAGCCCACAGCCACGGATTCGCGGTGAGCCCCTTCACCACGCTGACGGTCTCAGACCGAGCGCTGAACGCATTGGTCAGGTGCGCGAGCACCAGCACCGTGAACGCCCCGGTCCGCGCGGTCGCGAGCGACTGTGAGCCCTCGATCATCCCGCCCGGCAGCAATGCGTCCAGCGTCACGAGCGTGACCGCGGCCATGACAATGCCCGTGAACGCCACGCCCCACCACATTCGAGCGTCGATCAGTCGGTCCGTCATCTTGCGTGGCTTGCGCGACATCAGGTCGTCCGCGTACGGCTCCGCCCCGATGGCCAGCGCCGGCCCCAGGTCCGTTAGCAGGTTGATCCAGAGGATCTGTGTGGCCAGGATCGGCACCGCAATGACCTGGCCGTGGCCGGACAGGCCCAGCACGCCCGCGCCGATCACGCCCAGGAACACCGCAAGCACCTCGCCGACGTTGGACGCGAGCAGGTAGCGCAGGAACCGCTTGATGTTGTCGAGAATGCCGCGACCCTCGCGCACGGCGGTCACGATTGTCGCGAAGTTGTCGTCCGCCAGGATCATGCTAGAGGCCTCCCGCGCCACCTCGGTGCCGCCCAGGCCCATGGCCACGCCGATGTCGGCGCTGCGTAGCGCCGGGGCGTCGTTGACGCCGTCACCCGTCATGGCGACCACAGCGCCGTGCGCCTGCAGCGCGTCGATGATCCGCAGCTTGTGCGCGGGCGCCACGCGCGCGAACACCGCACAGTCGGCGACCGCCGCCTGCAACGACGGTTCGTCCATGGCGGCAAGTTCCGAGCCCGTGAGCACCGTGTCGTCCCTGGCGATACCCAGGTCCTGAGCAATCGCGGATGCGGTGGCGGGGTGGTCGCCCGTGATCATGACGACGCGGATGCCCGCGCCCTGAGCGTCCGCGACCGCGTCGCGCGCCTCGGGACGCGAAGGATCCACCAGACCCGCCACGCCGATGAGCGTGAGGCCATGCTCCGCGTCCTCGTTCGCACTCTCGCGGTCATCCATGCGCCGAGACGCGACCGCGAGGGTGCGCATGCCGCGACGGGCAAAGGCGGCGGTGTCCGCGAGCGCCTGCTGCCTGCCGGCGTCGTCGAGCGTCTTAGCGGTGTCGCCCGACAGCACCCGCGTGCACAGGCTGAGGACCATCTCGGGGCTGCCCTTGACGTGAAGTGTGCGCGCGCCGTCGGCATCTTCGGTCACCACCGACATGCGCGCCCGCTGTGCACTGAACGGCACCGCCGCGACCCGGTGTGCCGTCGCACTGCCCGTCGCGCGCATGCCCATCAGGCGTTCTGCCTCGAGGAACGCCACATCCGTGGGGTCGCCCTCGATGCGGTCCTGGTCGGCGCTGGCGACCGCATCGTTCGCACGGCAGGCGGACGTGATGAGGGCGCTGAGTTCCGCCGCCGCGGCCGGGTCCGACGGGACGGCGCCGTCGAAATCGACCGCACCGCGAAAGCCGGCGGTAGCGTCCGTGCGAGTCGTGCCGTGGGTGGTCGCCACCGCCGCGAGTGTCATCCGATTGAGCGTCAGGGTGCCGGTCTTGTCGGTGCAGATGATCGACGCCGATCCCAAGGTCTCGACGGAGGACAGGTCTCGCACGATCGCATGGTGATCCGCCATCCGCCTCACTCCGAGGGCGAGCACCACAGACAGGATCGCCGGCAGCCCTTCCGGAATGGCCGCGACGGCCAAGGCGACGCCCAACAGCAGGATCTCTACCGCTTGCGACAGCGTGGTGACATCCGACGTCAGCCACACCGCTCCGATGACGACGGTGGCGATCACCAGGACAGCGATCCCCAGCGTGCGGCTCAGGTGCGCGATCTCGCGTTGCAGGGGAGTGGGGTCGGACTCCGTTTCGCCAAGCATGCGGGCGATGCGGCCCGTCTGGGTATCCATGCCGGTCGCGGTGACGATGGCGCGTCCCGTACCGCGCGTCACGGCCGTGCTCGCGAACACCATGCAGGCGCGGTCGGCGACGTCGGCTGGCGACTCAAGAGGTTCGATGCCCTTGTGGACCGGCACGCTCTCTCCGGTTAGCACCGCCTCCGCCACGCGCAGTTCCGAGGCGACGAGACGGGCGTCGGCCGCCACCGCGTCACCCTCGGAGAGCATCAGGAGGTCGCCCACCACCACGTCGGCCGCGGGGATGCGCTGGGCCCGACCGTCACGCATCACGAGCGCGGTGGCGGCGCTCATACGTTGCAGTGCGGCGACCGCGGATTCGGACCGACGCTCCTGCACGAGTCCCAGGACGGCGTTCGCGAGCACCACGATCGCGATCACGATGGAGTCGTACGGCACTCCCGGCCCGCCTTCGACCAGCCATGCCGTGAGCGTCACCGCGAAGGCGGCGAGCAGCAGATAGACCAGAGGGTCGGCGAATTGGAGCAGCAGACGTCGTTGCCACGACACGCGCTTGCGGGCGGTAAGCGAGTTGGAACCGTCGGCGGCAAGTCGAGCGGCCGCCTCCTCGGAGGTGAGTCCGGAGGTCGCGTTGGCGCGTGCCAGGCGCTCCACCTCCTGCGCGGTCTGCAAGGAGGCGTCCAGGTCTGCAGTCAGGTGGGCCATAATCCATCGTCGCCGTGGACTGAGCGTTCCGCAGGGGACCTGCGTCCGGGGCGAGCGGGGAGCTCCGCTGGCGGGACGCGGTCCGGTGTTACTCGTGTGGTGTGCGCTCGCCCTCCTGCACATCCACGCCCAGTTCGCCCAACAGGGCGCGCACCTTGAGCTCGATCGCGTCGCGCACGGCGCGGGTGGCGTCCAGGCCTTCGAGTCCCGCGGGGACGTCGAAGGACCAGTCCTCGTAGCGTCGTCCCGGGTAGTAGGGACACGTGTCGCCGCAGCCCATCGTGATCACCACGTCGGCCGCCTTGATGCGTTCGTCGGTCCACGGCTTGGGGTACTCGCCCGTGATGTCGATGCCCTTTTCGCTCATGGCCTCGATGGCGGTCGCGCTCAGCGACTTGCCCGGCTCGGAGCCCCCCGACCATGCGACGGCCCGGTCGCCAGCGAGCGCCTTAAACCAGCCGAGCGCCATCTGGGATTTGCCGCCGTTCTTGACGCACAGGAAGAGCGCGGCGGGCCGGGGGTCGTCGGCGCCGGGAATGGGGGCCTGGGAGGTGTTGTCTGTCATGACTCAACAGCCTTCACCATGTCGGCGCTGTTGCCCTGCGCCACGCCCGACTCCGTGTCGACGCCGAGCTCGGCGAGGAGGCCCCGTACCCGGCGCTCGATCTCGTCGCGCACGCGCCGCACGTTCTCGATCGAGGTGCCTGGGGGCGCGTCGATGGTCCAGTCGAGGTACCGCTTGCCGGGGTACACGGGACACGAGTCGCCGCACCCCATCGTGACGATCACGTCAGCTGCGCGGAGGGTCTCCTCGGTCCAGGGCTTCGGAAATTCCTGCGTGATGTCGATTCCCACCTCGGACATCGCATCCACGGAGTACTTGTTGAGGTGGCTGCCGGGCTCGGAGCCGCCCGACCATGCAATCGCGCGGTCGCCGGCCATCCGCTGGAAGAATCCCAGGGCCATCTGCGACTTGCCTGCGTTGTGGACGCACAGGAACAGC
>DGBM01000314.1 GCA_002384765.1 Demequinaceae bacterium UBA4004 | reverse complement strand
TCTACACGACGCGCTGGCCGCCACCGCCTCGTCGGCCGTAAAGTCCTTCTCTATCACCTTCACGTTGTCGTCCTGAAGCTGTTGGATCACTGAGGCACATGTAATCCCTTCGAGGATCGTGCCGGTGAGGCGCAGGGTCTCCACGGTGCCGTCACGCCGCACCGCGAACACGTTCATCCCGGGAGGTGATGAGCGGCTGGCAGCGCAATGACGAAGACAGCGCCGTCGTGCCCGTCGGCACGCGACTCGATGTGGATCGCACCGGAATGCACCGAGGCGATATCTTTGGCGATCGCGAGCCCCAGTCCGGCTCCACCGGCGCCCAGGTCGCGCGAACGTGCATCGTCCAGACGCGTGAAGCGTTCAAATACCCGTGTGCGGTCTTCGACAGGCACCCCTGGCCCATCATCCGCTATGGAAATCAGCGCCTGTTGTCCTACCCGGGCCACACTGATCCCCACAGTCGAGCGGGCATGCCTCACCGCATTGTCTCCGATGTTGCTCACCATGCGTGCGATGTCCCTTTCCAGGCCGCGCACCTGCACGGCGTCCACGTGTTCGAGCGTCACCGCGATGCCTCCGCGAAGACGAAGCCGTTTCGCCTCCGCCAGCATCAGTTCGTCAAGATCGACGATTTGAGCCGTGCTGTCGGAGAGGCGCTCGCTGGTGCGGGCAAGCAGCAAGACATCGTCAATCAGCGCTCCCAACCGCGCGGCCTCGGCGTGCACGCCTTCGAGGGTCTCTCGAAAGTCGGCGCGTTCAGGGTGGGCGAGTGCGACGTCGACTTGCGTGCGCAACGCAGTCAAGGGGCTTCGTAACTCGTGCGATGCATCCCCCATGAACCGTTCCTGACGGAGCGCCGACGCTTCCAGTTGCGCCAGCATCTCGTTCACTGTGGTCGCAAGTCGATGCACCTCGTCATGCGCCACGGGAACGGGCACGCGTTGCGAGAGATCCTTGCCTATCACCACGGCACGCGACCGAATAGCCTCGATGGGCGCGAGCGCCCTGCCGATCGCGACCCACACAGCAGATCCCACCAGGAAGACCAAAAAGGGAAGCCCCACCGACAGGACCAGGATGACGCTCGCTACCGCAGCGTCCACCTGGGAAAGCGAGTGTGCGACGTAGACCCACCCGAGGCCTGTGGGAAGGTCAATCGGCTCCGCGTAAATTCGAAAGCCATGTCCGTTCTCTCCGATCGGCAAATTGCGGATCGTGGCCGTTGTCGCCACGCGCGAAGCAGGAACCGCGGGCAACACCGCCGCCTCGCCCTGGACGTTGGCGCTCGAAGACAGCACTCGACCGTCCGCCGAGACCACCTGAATAAGTGACGTCTCACCGCTGCTGAGGGAAATGGTGGGTTGAAGCCCATCGGCCGCGATGATCGCTGCCACATCGGCCACGCGGGCACGGCCAGAGGAGTCGACATTAGCTACCAGCGAGCGATGTACCAGCAACACCAGACCGGCCGACGCTACTAACAGCGCGAGCGCTAGCACTGCCGTTGCCGATGTCGCGACTTTCGCGCGAATAGTCCACCCCCGGGGCATGCGGGCCCGTGGGCTCATGGCGTACTCCCGGGGACCCCTGCCATGTGGGGGTCCGCCAAGCGGTAGCCGCCGCCACGCACCGTCTCGATGTCGTGACGACCAAAGGGTTGGTCCACCTTGCGCCGCAGGTAGCCGATATACACCTGAACGACGTTCGAGTCGATGTCGAGTTCGGCGTCCCAGACGTTTTCCGCGATTACGGAGCGGCTCAGCACCTGCCCTTTGCGGCGCACCAGCAATTCGAGCAAGGCAAACTCGCGCGTGGACAACTTCACCTCTTCGGCGCCACGCCAACACTTGCGTGACGCGGGATCGAGCGTGAGGTCACCTGCCGAAAGCCGCGGCCCACGCTCGACGGGGGCCCGACGCAGCAGGGCACGAATCCGCGCAAGCAGCACCGTGTAGGAGAACGGCTTGGACAGGTAGTCGTCCGCACCAAGATCAAGCGCATCGGCCTCATCGTGCTCACCGTCCTTCGCCGTCAGCATCAGGATCGGCACTTGCGAGCCCTCCTCGCGCAGGCGGCGACAAATCTCGTAGCCAGACAACCCCGGGAGCATGAGGTCGAGGATGATCACATCGAAGCTCTCCTCTTGGGCCATCCACAGGCCGTCGACCCCGTTGAAAGCGACGGCCGTCACAAAGCCCTCGGCCTCGAGACCCTGCTGGACGGCGCGCGCGATCCCACGGTCATCTTCGACAATGAGCAATCGCATGGGTGAGACTCGGTCCTTTTCGCGGAGAAGGCTGCGCGCAGATGCGCGTGAAGCAAGGCTGCCGTCCCAAGGTAAGTGAAACATAAGAGCGTGCGCGTGGACTTCACGCGCGGCACCCGCCGAAATCGCCTCGTGGCGACTTATCTCGTTCTTAACCGCGACAACAACGATGGGTCTTGTCCATCCGGACTTCACGACGAGCAAGGAGTACAACATGGTTCACACCAGCACCAAGACCAAGGCCCTCATCGCCACCGCCGGAATGATCGGCCTCGGCGTTCTGACCGCCGGTACCGCGTCCGCTTCCACCACCCCCGCACCCGTGACNNGACGGCGTCGACGTCACTAACGCTGACGACGCGACCGAGGTCGCAGATGCAGAGACCACAGGCGTCGACGACGGCGCTGATGGCGGACACGAAGACGCCGACGGCGTCGACGTCCAGAACGAGGGCGGAGCCGACGAGCTCTAGCCGATGACGTGTGGGGGGCGCGGGTACGCGTCCCCCACACGTCTGCGTGTCTCGAGCCTTCGAGAGCTACACGACGCGCCGCATCCACCCGTAGGTGTCCTCGGCGCGGCCGTACTGGATGTCGGTGAGCGCCTTGCGGATGCGCATGGTCACCTCGCCGGCCTCCCCGCCGTTGATGGTGACGTCAAAGTCGGGGGACGCGAGGCGCCCCACCGGGGTCACCACGGCGGCGGTGCCGCAGGCGAACACCTCGGCGACGTCGCCGGACTCGATGCCCGCCACCACCTCGTCGGCCGTGATGTCCTTCTCGATCACCTTGAAGTTCTGGTCCTCCAACTGCTGGATCACGGAGGCACGGGTGATGCCTTCGAGGATGGTGCCGGTCAGGCGCGGGGTCTCGACGGTGCCGTCGCGGCGCACCACGAACACGTTCATGCCGCCCAGCTCCTCCAGGTAGCGGTCATCGCGCGCGTCCAGGAACAGCACCTGCTGGCAGCCGTGGTCGTAGGCCTGCTGCTGCGGCAGCAGCGACGCCGCATAGTTGCCGCCGCACTTGGCGTCGCCCGTTCCGCCGGGGCCGGCGCGGTGGAATCCTTGCGCCACCCAGATGGACACCGGCTTCACTCCGCCCGC
The DNA here is from genome assembly GCA_002384765.1 of Demequinaceae bacterium UBA4004. The sequence goes on along the minus strand of DGBM01000314.1, from coordinate 1,561 downwards.
AAAGTACGGACCCACGGGCGAGGCAATCAACAGGTAGTCGATCACGTTCGCCGGCCGCACGCCCAGGAACGCCTCGGACGCGAACATGAAGGGCCGCAGGTACAGGCTGCTCTCCTCCACACCCGGAACCCATGCGTTGTCGACCGCGAGCAGCGATGTCACCGAGCCAAGGAAGTCCTCCACGGGCAGTTCCGGGAGCGCCATCCGGCGCGCCGAACGGTTGAGGCGCTGCGCGTTGGCCTCGGGGCGGAACAGCCACACCGAGCCGTCCGCCCAGCGGTACGCCTTGAGGCCCTCGAAGATCTCTTGCGCATAGTGCAGCACCGCGGCGGCCGGGTCGAGCTGGAGCGGTCCATAGGGCTCTACCCTGCGGTTGTCCCAGCCCCCGTCCCTGGTCCACGTGATGCGAGCCATGTGGTCGGTGAACTGCGTGCCGAACTTGAGGTCCGCGAGCGCGGCCTCCCGGTCCGCCGCAGGCATCGGCGAGGGGTTGCGGACGACGCGGAAGTCCCCAGCGGTCGATGCAACGGCCAATGCGGTGGTGTCGGTCACTTCAGAGCCTTCCTTGAGTTTGGCTTCGGTGTGCCCTGGCAGGAGTTGAGTGCTGGAATCCGCTCTGATTCAGCACTGAACTCCTGCCAGCACGCATGGGGGTGGGTGCTAGCCCTTGATGAGCGCCGCGATCGCGTCGCCCACCTGAGCGGTCGTGCGGGGGGCGTCGCCCTTGGATGCGGCGTCGGCCGCGACCGCGTCTTCCACGCGCTTGGCAATCTCAGGGTATCCCAAGAAGTCCAGCATCATGGCGACGGACAGCACGGTCGCGGACGGGTCGGCCTTCTGCTGGCCCGCAATGTCGGGAGCCGATCCGTGGACGGGCTCGAACATCGACGGCCCGGTCCTGTCCGGGTTGACGTTGCCCGATGCCGCCAGGCCGATACCGCCGCTGATGGCCGCCGCCTCGTCTGTGAGGATGTCGCCGAACAGGTTGTCGGTGACGATCACGTCGAACGATGCGGGGTCCGTGACGAGCTTGATGGTGGCGGCGTCCACGTGCAGGTAGTCCCACGTGACCGACGGGAACTCGGGCGCCACGGCCTCGACCGTGCGGCGCCACAGGTGCCCGGCGTGCACCAACACGTTGTGCTTGTGCACCAGGGTCAGGTGCTGGCGCGGGCGGCCCGCGGCCACGTTGAACGCGTAGCGCACCACGCGCTCCACGCCGTGACGCGTGTTGATGGACACCTCGGTCGCGATCTCGTGGGGGGTGTCGACGCGCAGCGCACCGCCGTTGCCCACATACGGACCCTCGGTGCCCTCGCGGACCACCACAAAGTCCACCTCGGTCACGTCGCGCAGCGGCGACACCTCGCCAGGGTAGAGGTGCGAGGGACGCAGATTGACGTACTGGTCGAGCGCGAAACGCAGCGGCAGCAGCACCCCGCGCTCGAGCACGCCCGAGGGCACGCTCGGATCGCCAATGGCGCCCAACAGGATGACGTCGTGGCCGCGGATGGCAGCCAGGTCGGCATCGGTCAGGGTCTCCCCCGTCGCGTGCCAGCGC
>DGBM01000266.1 GCA_002384765.1 Demequinaceae bacterium UBA4004 | reverse complement strand
GCGGATCTGTGCGACCACTTCCGCTTGCCGCTGAAGGCTGGCAAGAATGCGCCCGACGCCGCCGGAGGAGAGGCGTGGGCGGCATCGGCGGTGGAGCGAGGTCTTGCCAAGTGGGTCGAGGTCGAGGGATGGAAGACTCCCGCGCTGATGGCCATCGGAGAGCCGTCACACGACGCGCCGTGGCATCGTGCCGCGACCGACCCTGGTCGAGCGACCGGCGCCGCGCTGCTGAGCCCCTTTGACCCCGTGTGCTGGTTTCGGCCGCGACTCAAGCGGATGTTCGCCATGGACTACACGATCGAGATCTACACTCCGGCAGCCAAGCGCACGTACGGGTACTACTGCCTGCCGTTCCTGCTGGGCGATCAGATGGTGGGCCGCGTGGACCTCAAGGCGGACCGCAAGGCCGGGGTGCTGCGGGTGCAGTCGGCGTGGCGCGAGGAGGGCGCGGCGCCAGGGGCACGCCGAAGGTCGGACCGGGAGATCACGGCCGCGCTGCGCACGGAACTCAGCCTCATGGCGGGGTGGCTCGGGCTCGACGAGGTCGAAATTGCGGGTCACGGCAATCTGTCCGTCTAGCACGCCCCTCCGGACATCGAGAGTGGTCATCAAGGCATCCGCGGCTTCGGCACTTGCCGCCGGGTCCACCAAGGGCAAGGATCAGGGACATGGACCACTCCCAGTTGCAAGAGGCCGCGAAGAATCACCTATGGATGCACTTCACGGCGCACTCGCGCTACGCCGATGCCGACATCCCGATCATCGTGAGGGGCGAGGGCGCCTACATCTACGACTCGCACGGCAAGCGCTACCTTGACGGGCTCGCCGGGCTGTTCGTCAACCAGCTGGGGCACGGCCGCACGGAGCTCGCGCAGGCCGCAGCCACGCAGGCCCAGGAGCTCGCGTTCCACCCGCTGTGGTCCTACGCACATCCCCGCGCCATCGAGCTGGCCGAACGCCTGGCGCACGCCGCACCCGGCGACCTCAATCGGGTGTTCTTCACGTCGGGCGGCGGCGAGGCCGTCGAGTCTGCGTGGAAGCTCGCCAAGAACTATTTCAAGCTCACGGGCAAGCCCGGCAAGCACAAGGTCATCAGCCGCGCCGTCGCGTATCACGGGACCACCCAGGGAGCGCTGTCCATCACCGGAATCCCCGCCCTCAAGGAACAATTCGAGCCACTAGTTCCCTCCACCTTCCGGGTGCCCAACACCAACCTCTATCGCGCCGAGGAGATGACCGGAGGGTTGCTGGACGGATCCGACCCGGCGGCCTTTGGCCGGTGGGCGGCAGACCAGATCGCCATCGCGATCGAGAACGAGGGGCCCGACTCGGTGGCCGCAGTGTTCCTTGAGCCGGTACAGAACGCGGGAGGTTGCTTCCCGCCGCCGCCAGGCTACTGGCCGCGGGTGCGCGAGATCTGCGACCGCTACAACGTGCTCCTGGTCTCCGACGAGGTGATCTGCGCCTACGGACGTCTGGGCACGATGTTCGGGTCCCAGCGCTTCGACTACCAGCCCGACATCATCACCACCGCTAAGGGCCTGACGTCCGGCTATGCGCCCATGGGCGCCATGCTCACCTCCGACGCCCTCATGGAGCCGTTCCTGGCCGCAGGGGAGATGTTCGCGCACGGCTACACCTTTGGCGGCCACCCGGTCGCGGCCGCGGTGGCACTCGCCAACCTGGACATCTTCGAGCGCGAGGACGTGTTCGGGCATGTCCGCAGCAACGAGGACGCCTTCCGCGCGACGCTGGACAAGCTACTGGACATTCCCATCGTGGGAGACGTCCGCGGCGCGGGCTACTTCTACGGCATCGAACTGGTCAAGGACAAGGCCACCAAGGAGTCCTTTTCCGATGAGGAGTGCGAGCGGATCCTGTACGGCTTCGTCTCCCCCGCGCTGTTCCAGGCAGGCCTGTACTGCCGCGCCGACGACCGCGGCGACCCGGTCATCCAACTGTCCCCGCCGCTCATCATCGGCCAGGCAGAGTTCGACGAGATGGAACGGATCCTGCGTGACGTGCTGACCCGGGCGTCGGCGCTGATCTAGCGGGCGGCCAACTGCTTGGCCCTGCGACGTGATCGGATTTCTCCACCGATCACCACGGTGAGCGCCAGCAGCAGCATCATCGTGCCGATGACGTTGACCTGCATGGGCACTCCACGCTGGGCCGCTCCCCACACGAACATGGGGAAGGTCACCGTCTGCCCGGAGTTGAGGTTGGTGATGATGAAGTCGTCGAACGACAGGCTGAAGGACAACAGCGCCGCGCCAAGGATCCCGGGGAAGACGAGCGGGAAGGTGACCCTCCAGAATGTCTGCCACTCGTTGGCGTAGAGGTCCATGGCGGCCTGCTCCAGGTTCGAGTCGAGTCCCGCGAGGCGCGACTTGACCGTGACCACCACGAACGACAGGCAGAACATGATGTGCGCCACCAGGATGGTCCAGAACCCCAACTGGCCGGCGAGGCCCGCGGACACGAACAGCGCCAACAGCGACGAGCCCATCACGATTTCGGGCGTGGCCATCGGCAGGAACAGCACCAGGTTCAGCGTGGCGCGGCCCTCAAAGCGGTGGCGCACCAGTCCGAACGCGGCGAGCGTGCCGATCGCGGTGGCACCCAGGGTGGCGAGCAGGCCGATCTGAATGCTCGTTCCCACCGCCTCGCACATGCCCATGGGCTCGCACGGATTGAGCCAGTTGTTCCAGGTGAACGATTGGAAGCTGTAGAGATTTCGCGACTGCGAGGCGTCGTTGAACGACATCAGCGCCACAATCGCGTTGGGCAGGTACAGGAACAGCAACACGAGCAGCCCGAGGGACAGCACCAGATGCTTGCCGATGAAGCGGCCGAGCGAGACGATCACAGCAGTTCCTCCGTCCCGGCCTTGCGGACATAGAGCAACACCAGCGCCACCACGATGACCAGCAGGATCACCGACAACGCCCCCGCGTGCGGGTAGTCGCCTGCCTTGGTGAAGAGCACCTGGATCTTGTTGCCCACCATCTGAGTGGTGGTGCTTCCGAGCAGCGCCGCATTGATGTAGTCGCCCGTCGCGGGGATGAAGGTCAGCAGTGTGCCGCCGACGACGCCCGGCAGCGACAGGGGCCACGTCACCTTGAAGAACGTCTGGACGGGCTTCGCGTAGAGGTCCTCGGAGGCCTCGAGCAGCCGGTGGTCGATCTTCTCCAGGCTCGCGTACAGCGGCAGGATCATGAACGGCAGGAAGTTGTACGTGAGTCCCGCCACCACCGCGAACGGCGTGGCGAGCAGGCGGCCGTCGGGCGGGAGGAGGTGAATCGTCTGCATGGCGTTCACGAACCAGCCGTCATCGCCAAGAATGAGTTTCCACGCGAGGGTGCGCACCAAGAAGGACGTGAAGAACGGCGCGACGACGAGCACGAGCAAGATCGTCTTCCACCGGCCCGCCTTGAACGCGATGGCATAGGCGAGCACATAGCCCAGGATCAGGCACAAGAACGTCGCGATTCCCGCGTAGATCAGCGAGCGCACCAAGTACTCGTTGTAGTCGGCGAACGCCTCGGCGAAGTTCTGCACCCGCCAGGTCATGTCGTAGCCGGTCACGGCCGACCCGGCGGGGTCATACATCGAGGTGGCGAGGAGCGACAGGAACGGGAAGACGAAGAAGATCCCCAGCCACACCGCCGCGGGGAGCACAAGCCAGTACGCCGTGGCGGTGCTCGGGGCCCGCAACCTGGTCGCCACGCTAGTCCTCCCCGATTCCTGCCTCGGCGTCTTGTGAAGAGTCCAGCAGGAACGCGAATTCGGGACGCCACAGCACGTCGACCTTGGTGCCTACCGTCACCAAACCGCCGCGCCGCCCCGTGTTCTGCTCAAAGCACACCAGGTTCTGTCCCCACGGCATCGTGAGGGTGTAGTCGGTCGAGACGCCCGTGTAGTTCCTGTCACTCACCACCGCCTCGGAGAAGTGCGCGCCAAGACCATCCATCGGCTTGTCTTGTGGCTGAATGATCACCTTCTCCGGCCGGATGCCGATCCAGACATCTGGAGAGGTGGTATGGACTCGCCCGGCCTTGATCGACACGGTGGTGCCATACATGTCGACCTTGACCATCTCGTCGGCCCCCGATCCCTCCCGGCCGAGCACCCGGCCCCTGATGAGATTGGTCCGCCCCAGAAAGTTCGCAACAAAGGTGGTCCGGGGGTTGGTGTAGAGCTCATAGGGGGAACCCAGTTGCTCGATCTCCCCGGCATTCATGACGGCCACGAAGTCGGCCATCGTCATGGCCTCCTCTTGGTCGTGGGTGACGTGTACGAAGGTGATCCCCACCTCCGACTGGATGCGCTTGAGCTCGATCTGCATCGACCTGCGCAGCTTCATGTCAAGGGCGCCGAGCGGCTCATCCAAGAGCAGCACCTCGGGCCGGTTGATCAGCGCGCGGGCAAGGGCCACACGTTGCTGCTGGCCCCCCGAAAGCTGCGCCGGCTTCTTGTTCGCCTGCGCCTCAAGTTCCGTGAGCGCCAGGATCTCGTGGACCGGCACCTGCGTTTCCTTGACGCCCTTGCGCTTCAAGCCGAACTCGACGTTCTCCATGATGGTGAGGTGCGGGAAGAGCGCGTAGTTCTGGAACACGGTGTTCACGGGGCGCCGGTATGGCTTCTCGTGCGTGATGTCGGTGTCGCCGATGCTGATGGTGCCCTTTGTCGCATCCTCGAGGCCCGCCACCATGCGCAGGGTGGTGGTCTTGCCGCAACCGGAGGGGCCCAGCAAGGCGAAGAACGACCCGCTCGGGACCACGAGGTCGAGGTTCTTCACGGCAACGAAGCCGTTGGGGTAACGCTTGCGCAACCCCTCGAGCCTTAAATCGCGATTGACTTCGTCAGCCACTGACGCTGGCGAATTCTTGCTCGTAACTGTTGGCCTTGTCGTCGGACAGAGCCATGAAGCTGTGCGTGCTTGCGAGGTACTCGGGGGTGGGGAAGATCAGCGGGTTGTCCACGAGCGTGGGGTCGATCTTCTCCATCTCGGCCTGGGCCCCGTCCACCGGACACACGTACCACACGTAGGCGGCGAGCCGGGCAGCAATCTCAGGGTCGTAGTAGTAGTCGATCCACTTTTCTGCGTTTGCCTTGTGGTCCGACTTGTTGGGGATCAGCATGTTGTCTGCCCAAATCATCATGCCCTCCTCCGGGGACAGGAACACCAGGTTCTCGTCCTCCGCGGCGGCGACGTCACCAGACCACGCGACGCAGGCGGCGATGTTGCCCGCCGACAGGTCGTTGATGTACTCGTTGCCCGTGAACGCACGGATTTGGCCGTCCGAGCGCGCCTTGGTCAGGGTCTCGAGCGCCGTGCCCCAGTCGTCGTCGTTGAAGTTCGCCGGGTCCGCACCATTGCTGAGCATGATCAGGCCCATCGTGTCGCGCATCTCCGTGAGGAGCGTGATGCGTCCCTTGAGTTCCGAACGCGTCAGCAGGTCCGTGATGCTGCCGACCTCACCCACGAGCGACTTGTTGTACGCAATCCCGGTGAAGCCCGACTGCCACGGCGCCGAGTATTCGCGGTTGGGGTCCCATCCCACACCCTGGAGGGAGGAGATCAGGTTCGCGTCGAGGTTGGGCACGTTGGCCTTGTCGAGCTTCTGAATCCAGCCCGCCTGAATCATGCGGGCGGCCATCCAGTCGGTCAGCACGAACATGTCACGCCCCGTGGGCGCGCACGACCCCAGCTGGTTGACGACCTTGGCGAAGAACTCCGAGTTGTCGTTGACGTCTGCGACATAGCTGACTTCGATCCCCATGTCCTGCTGGAACTGGGTGAGNNGCGACGCCGAGCGCCCCACCGATCAGGACCCCCCGTCGAGACACACCCTTCTTGGTTGTCGTTTCTTCTTCTTCTTCCACGGGAATCTCCTTCAACGACGTTGCCAGATGAAGCAAATATTGGCAGACCGGATGGGATCTGAACTGGTACTTCGCTGAATTATGCGCCGTCTGAGCGTGCTTGTGAACAAGAATTTACCTGACCGTAACATTTCGATACGCCGTCGACAGAGAAACGGTTGACCTCTTCCCCTTCGCATCGCCAGACTGAAAGACGTGAATCACCGTGACTGACGCACCCCCGCCCTACGCCGGGCTGTCCCTGTGGCACCAGACCTGCGGGGACCTCACGCCGCGACCGCCACTGACCGTCGACCGCGCGGTCGACGTGGCCATCGTGGGCGCGGGGTTTACGGGGCTGTGGACCGCCTACTACCTCGCTCTCGCGCGCCCCGACCTCGACATCGCCGTTGTGGAGAGTCAGATCGCCGGATTTGGGGCGTCGGGCCGCAATGGCGGATGGGCGTCCGCCCTCATGCCCAGTTCGCTCACGACGCTCGCCCGAGCAGGAGGCCGCGAGGCCGCCCTCGGTCAGCACGCGGCGATGAGGGCGTCGGTCGACGAGGTGATTCGGGCCGCCCACTCCGAGGGGATCGACGCCGATATTGCCAAGGGTGGCACCGTGGTGCTCGCGCGGACGGACGCCCAGTGGGAACGGGCCAAGGCCGAAGTCGAGGAGGCGCGCACGTGGGGACGCGGAGACGACGATGTGACCCTCCTGGACGCCGACGCCACCGCGGCACGCCTGGTGGCGACGCGCACGCGAGGCGCCACCTACACGCCGGACTGCGCGGCGGTGCACCCTGCCAAGCTGGTGCGGGGTCTCGCTGCGGCCGTCGCTCGGCGAGGCGTCGCCATCTACGAGCGCTCACCCGTGACGGAGCTGTCACCCCATCGCGTCGTCACCCCCGGCGGGACGCTCACGGCCGACGTGGTGGTGCGCGCGACCGAGGCCTACACCGCCCAACTGCCGCAGCATCGTCGCTCCGTCATCCCCGTGTACTCGCTTATCGTCGCGACCGCGCCCCTGCCAGCCGAGGTGTGGGATCAGATCGGCCTGAAACGCCGCGAGACGTTCAGCGACCACCGCCACCTGATCGTCTACGGGCAGCGCACGGCCGACGACCGCATCGTCTTTGGCGGCCGCGGCGCTCCCTATCACTTCGGGTCGTCGATTCGGCCAGATTTCGACCGCGACGCGAGGGTTCACACGGCGCTGGGCGAGGCGCTCGTCGACCTCTTCCCCGTGCTGCGCGGCGTGCAGATCACCCACGCCTGGGGCGGCCCGCTCGGCATCGCGCGCGACTGGCATGCCTCGGTGGGGCTCGACGCCGCGACGGGAATGGCGTGGTCCGGAGGCTACGTGGGTGACGGCGTGACGACCACCAATCTCGCGGGCCGGACCTTACGGGACCTCATTCTGGACGAGGAGACGGCGCTGACCGCGCTGCCGTGGGTGGGGCATCGGTCTCCGCGATGGGAACCGGAGCCGCTGCGGTGGCTAGGGGTGAACGCGGGGCTGTCCGCGATGACCGCGGCCGACACCGAGGAACGCCTCACGAAACGTCAGAGCCTGGCGGCCAGGATCATGGCCCCCCTCATGGGAGGCCACTGACCGCCGTCTCGCGTGAGGTGCGAACACCCGCCTTCACAAAGGACGAGGACCCGGCGAACCGGGCCCCGTCGTGGCAGGTGAGGGATTCGAACCCCCGTAGTCGTTGACGGCTGATTTACAGTCAGCTCCCTTTGGCCGCTCGGGTAACCTGCCTTGCGCTTGGCGCGCATGGAAGGATAGCAAGGAATCCGGGGCCACTGCGAATGCGGCCCCGCGCATCCGACATCGAGAAGGAGTGGTCATGGCTGGCGACAGCAGTTTCGACGTAGTGAGCAAAGTCGATCCCCAAGAGGTTGACAACGCACTGAACCAGGCACACAAGGAAATCGCCCAGCGCTACGACTTCCGTGGAGTGGACGCGTCGATCAAGATGTCGGGCGAGACGGTGCTGATGGAGGCCAACTCCGAGGAGCGNNCCCTCCGGCAAACTCTACCGCTTGAGCGCGACCATCAAGGAGGGCATCTCCCAGGAGATCGCCAAGAAGCTCACCAAGCTCGTGCGCGACGAGGGTCCCAAGGGCGTCAAGGCCCTGATCCAGGGCGACGAACTTCGCATCAGCTCCAAGAGCCGTGACGACCTGCAGGCGACGATGGCGCTTCTCAAGGGTGCCGACGTGGACGCGGACCTGCAGTTCACCAACTACCGGTAGTGGCAGCGCCGTCCCGCGCCGAGGGGCGCGCGAGGCCGGCCTGGCGCCGTTGGATCCCGCCACAGCACGGCGTATGGGCCATGTTGTTGCTGCCCTTCCTCGCGGGCGTGCAGCTTGGCTTCACCTGGCTCCACGTGTCTCTGCTGGTGGTGTGGCTGTCAGGCTGGCTGGCGTCGTACTACGCGCTGCTT
>DGBM01000131.1 GCA_002384765.1 Demequinaceae bacterium UBA4004 | reverse complement strand
AGACCACTGGGTTGATAGGCCGGATGTGGAAGAGAGGACTAAAGACTCTTGAAGCTGACCGGTACTAATAGGCCGATAACTTGATTACACTCAAGATTTCAAATGCATTGCTACGCGTCCACTGTGCGGTTCCCGAGATACGGTCGGGAAACCGAAGTAACTCCATAGAGTTTCGGCAGTCATAGCGAGAGGGAAACGCCCGGTTCCATTCCGAACCCGGAAGCTAAGCCTCTCAGCGCCGATGGTACTGCACTGGAGATGGTGTGGGAGAGTAGGACGCTGCCGGACATTCATTCGCGAGGGGCCGCCCAATGATGGGCGGCCCCTTCGCGCATTTTTGCGTTCCCTAATGCGTGTCGTCCCAGGTACGCGTACAGTTTCAAAATGATGGTGTGAAGGGTGATGGCGTGGCCGACAACGAATCAAATGCAGAGGGCGAGCGCGGGCGAGAGCAGCGGGGCGCCGGTCGGCCCTATCAGGGCACGCACAATCGAAACTCATCCTCGAATCGGGGATCCTCTCTAGGTGCGGGGGCAAGTCGGTCCACGGGCCGAAGCACCCCGCGCCGCGACAGTGCTCCGGGCCGCGATGATGCCGCCCGCAGCGATCGCGATGCGCGTCCAGACCGNNGCGCCGCGCGCCGACGGCGCTCGCCGTGGAGCGGGTGCCCCCAATCGAGGTGCGGGGGATGGCGGTTTTCGAGGGGATCGCGAGGAGCGAGCTCCGCGTCGAGAGCGCGACGGCGGTGACGCGCGTCCCCAGCACGCTCGCATGGACGTGCCCGATGTGCCTGAAGACGTGACCGGCAAGGACCTCGACCGCGACGCGCACGGCAGACTCCGGACCCTCAGCAAGGACAACGCGGAGGACGTCGCGCGTCATTTGGTCATGGCGGGGCGTCTCCTCGAGGAGGACCCCGAACTTGCCTACCGGCATGCGCAGGTGGCACTGGCCCGTGGAGGTCGCGTCGACGTTGTGCGGGAAGCAGCCGCGCTCACCGCGTACGCGACGGGACGTTACGCGGAGGCATTGCGAGAATTCCGCACCGTCACGCGTCTCAGTGGCTCCCACGAGCATCTCGCACTGGTCGCGGACTGCGAACGAGGGTTGGGCAGGCCCGAAAGGGCTCTCGAGATGGCAAACTCGGCGGATGCCAAGGGTCTCGATCGGATGAATCGGGCAGAAGTCGAGCTCGTGGTCGCCGGAGCCCGAGCAGATCTGCACGAGTTCGACGCCGCACTCCTCACACTCGACCGCATCAGGCCGGTCGATGCAGACCAGGCCCAACGCGTGGAGGAGGCGCGTTCCGTGATCCGGATCGCCGCCGGTTTAGACGCACCGGGCGAACCGGACGGGCACGCGACGGGTAGCTCCGCAACGGTCGATGGGGAACTTCGCTCGACCCCCGGCGTTGATGATGAGGAAGTGGTTGTCTACGACCTAGAGGATGATGCTGATGCCTGAGTCGATGTTGAAGGGGTCCGAGGGCCCCCTGCAGGAGGGGTTCGACGCCGCCCTCGTGGATCTGGACGGCGTCGCCTACCGCGGCCCGCTGGCGATTCCCACGGCGCCCGCGGCCCTGCAAGGCGCGCGCGACGCCGGCATGAGCATCGTGTTCGTGACGAACAATGCCAGTCGCGAGCCTCACGAGGTGGCGGACCACCTCACCAGCCTTGGCATCCCCACAGATTCGGACGAGGTGCTGACCGCAGCCCAGGCGGTGGCGCGGTTGATGGCTGCCGACCTGGAACCGGGCGCTACGGTGCTGGCGGTGGGCGGCAAAGGCTTGCGCTCGGCGCTCATCGAGTACGGGTTCAGGCTCGTATCGTCCGCCGACGACAATCCCGACGCCGTGGTGCAGGGCTTCGTCCCCGAGATCTCGTGGCGAGACCTCGCGGAGGCGTCCTACGCGGTGCAGGCGGGTGCCAGGTTCTTTGCCTCCAATCTCGACCTCACGCTTCCCAACGAACGAGGCATCGCGCCCGGGAACGGCTCGTTGGTGGGAACCGTGGTCGCCGCGACCGGTGTGACCCCCACGGCGGCCGGTAAGCCCGAACCCACCATGTTTCATCTTGCGGCAGCGTCGGTTGCCTCCGAAAGGCCTCTCGCCATCGGAGACCGGCTCGACACCGACCTCAAGGGAGCGAGGGCGGCGGGCATGCCGGGGCTCCTTGTTTTCACGGGAGTGACTTCGCCCGCGGACGCGGTGCTCGCGCCCAGGGACCAGCGTCCCTCCTATCTCGGCGAGACGCTTGAGTGCCTGGCAGAAGCGCACCCGTTCCCTCGCCGTGAGGGCACGACGTGGAGCGTCGGTGGGGCCTCGGCCTCGGTGGACGGTCGTCAATTGCTGGTGTCGGGGACCGGCATTGATGCCCTCCGGGCCGCGTGTGCTGCGGCCTGGTCTGCGGCAGATGGTGGGGTGCTCGTGGACGGTGGAAGCATCCCCGACTTCGGAGTAGGGTTTCGACATGAGCAAGTTCGAGGAAGTCCGTGAGCCCCTGGGCGAGGTGCGTTATCCCCCGGAGGTCGAACAGGCACTCAAGGCCGTCAGCGAAGTTCCTGAGGACGTGGACGAGCAAGCCGAGTTCTTCGACAAGATCCAAGACTCCCTCGCCTCGCGCTTGCGCGAGGAATCCTGAGTCTGACCGCCGATGCGGCTTGACCGCGCCGTCTATGCGCGCGGGCTCGCGCGGTCGCGTTCCCACGCGCAAGAGTTGATCTCACAGGGCGTCATCCTTGTTGGTGGCGAGCCTGAAACCAAGCCGAGCCGCGTGGTCCCGGACCACATCACCATTGCGTTGGCTGGCGCGGAGGACCACTACGTTTCTCGTGCCGCACACAAACTCATCGGGGCGCTCGATGCGTGGAGCCCGCTGGGGCTCGATGTGGTTGGCAGGCGCGCCCTTGACGCTGGCGCCTCGACGGGTGGTTTCACCCAAGTGCTACTCGAGCGCGGAGTCAGTCATGTCACGGCGGTGGACGTGGGGCACGGTCAGCTCTCCCCCCGCGTCGCCGCCGATGCAAGGGTGACCGTGGTCGAGGGCCTCAACGTGCGGGACATGGAGCAGGGGTCTCCCGGGACGGGAGCCGACCTGGTGGTCGCGGACTTGTCGTTCATCTCGCTCACGATGGTCATTCCGGCATTGCGCGCGGTTGCGGCGGGTCACGCCGACTTCCTGCTGATGGTGAAGCCGCAGTTCGAGGTGGGCAAGAGTGGCCTCGACAAGCACGGGGTGGTGGTCTCGCCCGCGTTGCGGGCCCGAGCGGTGACCGCCGTGTGCGAAAGCGCCCACCGCGAGGGTCTCGTCGTCCGCGCATGTGTGCGCAGTCCCTTGCCTGGTCCAAGCGGCAATGTGGAATTCTTCGTCTGGGTCAGTCAGGCATGGCAGGCTAAGGGGGCGGCGCAACAGCGCGTGCTCGCCGGGCACGAGCTGAGCACCGCGATCGCCGAGCTCGTCGAAGGAAGTCCATGACCCGTCGCATTCTGATTGTCGCGAATCCGCATCGACCCGAGACCCTTGAAGCTGCGGATCTCGCCCGCGCCGAACTTGAGCAGCGTGGGATCGAGGTGTGCTCCGACAGTGGTGACCGTCCGATCGACGCCGTCATGGTCTTCGGAGGCGACGGAACGATGTTGCGCGCCGCCAGGGAGGTCCACGGCACCGGCGCGCCGTTGCTCGGCGTCAACATGGGCCACGTGGGCTTTCTCGCCGAGCTCGAGCGTGGGGATGTAGCGCACGCGGTGAATTGCATCGCCCGGGGCGAGTTTGACGTCGAGGAGCGCTGCACCGTCGACATTGTGGTGCGACAGCCCGACGGCACGGTCGAGACCGGCTGGGCCCTCAACGAGGCGGCGATCGAGCGCTCCGAGCTGCTGCGGACTCTTGACGTGGCCGTCGAGGTCGACGGCCATCCGTTGTCGAGCTTTGGCTGCGACGGCGTGGTGATCTCCACCCCGACCGGTTCCACGGCGCACGCCTTTTCCGGCGGCGGCCCCGTGGTGTGGCCGGATGTCGAGGCGCTGCTGTTGGTGCCGTTGGCGGCCCACGCGCTCTTCGCGAGACCGCTGGTCGTCGGGCCCCGCTCCCTGTTCGCCGTTGAGGTCCTGGAGCGCTCGCCGGCCGAGGGCCTGGTCGTGCTCGATGGTGCCGAAACGATCTCCGTGGGCCGCGGCGGCCGGATCGAGGTGCGCCTGGGTGCCGAACGCGTGCGGCTTGCTCGAACGTCCGACGCGCCGTTCACCGAGCGTCTGGTGCGCAAGTTCGGTTTGGAAACCAAGGGTTGGCGCGGCGCGCACCGGGCGCCCAAGGAGTAAGCGTGCTACACGAACTGTCGATCACGTCGTTGGGAGTGATCGCTTCCGCGCGCCTGCCGTTGCGCCCCGGGCTGACAGTGGTGACGGGCGAGACGGGCGCGGGAAAGACGATGGTGCTCACTGGCCTGGGCCTCATCCTGGGGGGCAAGGCCACGCCCGACGCGGTCCGCGTGGGGGCCCAGGAGGCGGTTGCCGAGGCCATCTACGACCTGCCGGAGTCGTCCGAGGGCCGCGCCTTGGCCGTCGACGCGGGGGCGGTTTTCGATGACGACGGCACGGTCACGGTGGTGCGTACCGTCGGATCCACAACCCGGTCCCGGTCGATCCTCGGGGGCCGGACCGTTCCCCAGGCACTGCTCGCCCACGTGGGCGAGGAACTCGTCACGGTCCACGGTCAGGCCGATCAGGTGCGGTTGCGCACCCCGGCGCGCCAGCGTCAACTTCTCGATGCGTACGCGGGCCCGCGCCATGGCGATGCGCTCGCCCAGTACCGCGCGGCGTGGGGGGCATGGCGGGAGGCGGTCGACGCGCTGGCCCGGATGGTGGAGACGGAAGACGTCGAGCGGGCAAGGCTCACCCGACTCAGGGACGATTTGGCCGCGCTCGAAGAGGCTACGGTGCAGCCGGGCGAACGGGACGAACTTGAGTCCGCCGGTCGAGTCTTGGCACACGCGGAATCGCTGCGCTCGCTCACGGTGACCGCCCACGACGCCTTGGCTGGGGAAATGGACTCCACCGCGGCTGTTCATCTTGAGGCCGCGCGACGCGCGCTCGACGAGGCCTCCACTCACGACGCCTCGCTCCAGGCACTTGCGACCCGTGTAGCCGACTACCTGTATGGCGCGACCGATGTGGCTCAGGAACTCGCGTCGTACCTCGATCGCCTGGAGGCCGACCCGGCGCGGCTTGACGCCATGCACCAGCGACTCTCGACCATCAGTACCGCCGAGCGTCGCTTTGGGCGGCCCGCCGACGAGTTGGAGCCGCTGCGCGCGAGCATCGCGCAGGAATTGGGAGAGGATGCGGCTTGGGAGGATCGCCTCGCGGCCGCCAGGGCGGCTCATGATCAGGCGCGTGCGCTCATGCTGGAGCGCGCCGAGACGGTATCCGAGGGGCGTCGTCGGGCCGCCGAGACACTCGCGGCTCACGTGGAGAAGGAGTTGACTCTGCTGGCGATGCCCGACGCCACGGTGCAGATGCGGGTGGAACCGCGCGAACCGGGCCCGTTCGGCGCCGACGACGTGTCGTTGCTGCTGTCCGCTCACACCGGGGCGCCCGCCCGCCCCGTGACAGAGGCCGCCTCCGGTGGCGAGTTGTCGCGCATCATGCTTGCCATCGAGGTGGTCCTCGCGGAGGCAGGTGGGCCCGCCCACACCTTCGTCTTCGACGAGGTCGACGCGGGTGTCGGCGGCAAGGCCGCCCAGGCGGTGGGGCAGCGGCTGGCGGCGCTGGCGCGCACACACCAGGTGCTCGTCGTGACTCACCTTGCCCAGGTTGCGGCGTGCGCGGCCCATCACGTAGTCGTGTCAAAGGCGTCCGACGGCGCGGTCACCGTGTCACACGTCCGCGAGGTAACCGGAGGCGACCGCATCACCGAGATCGCGCGCCTGCTGTCGGGAGAGCAGGACTCTACCTCGGCGCGTGCGCACGCCGTAGAGCTGCTCGAGAACTCTCACGTGGCACCATGACGGCATGAGCCGTTCTCGCAAGATCAGTGTTCCGACGACCGTTTCCGCCCCTGTCCGTGTCGGTCACGATCCGCGGTCACTTGCGCGAAGGCTGAAGCGTGGCGAGATCGCCGTGATCGACAGGGCGGACCTCGATGCCGCGTCGGCGGAGCTGCTGGCCGACCGCGAGCCCATCTGCGTGATCAACGTCTCTGCGAGCCTCACCGGCAGGTTCGAGGCGCGCGGTGCCGCCCGACTTGCGGCCCGATCCGTTCCGCTCCTTGACGCGCTCGATCGCGGCCTGATCGCGGCGACCGACGGAGTCGTGGCGAGCATCGACTTCGCCGTCGAGCCCGACTCCGACGGCCCGCGGGCCGTGGTCATGATGGGGTCCCAGAAGACCGACTGTCGTGTCGTGGACGCCGCCCTCATCGAGCGGCGAGTGGCCGAGGCGAAGACGGCGGCCGCATCGCGCGTGCCGCGGCTCACCGCCAGCGCGCTCGACCTGGTTCACCGAGACGGGCCGGCTTTGGCCGACGGCGATGTGGTGCCGCATCTCGATCTCGATCTGGGCGGCAAGGATGTGCTTGTCGTCACCGCCGGGCCGGGGTTCAGGAATCAACTGGCTTCGCTGCGTGCCGTGGTTCGCGACGTGCGACCCATCGTGATTGTCACCGGCGACGCCGCGAATTTCGTGGCGGAGCACCATCGTGTCGACGTGATCGTGGGCCCACTCGAGTCGGTGTCCGATGAGGTGCTGACGCGCGCCTCCCGCGTGGTGATTCATGGCGAATCCAGCGCTACGGCAACCACTCGCCTGGGCGCGTTGGGGGTCCGCCACGTCAGCAGCGATTCCCGTCTGGAATCGGCCGATCTGGCCGTCGCGCTTGCCGCGTCGGCCGGCGCCAGGTTGATCGCCACCGTGGGAGTCGACACCTCGATCCCGGAACTGGCGGACTCCGCTAGCGGCGCATCGGCGCTGCTCGCACGCGTCGCCGCGGGGCCCGCCTGGATTGACGGCCGCACGCTTGCCAGGCTGTACAGGTCCCGCTGGTCGCGCCTTCAAGGATGGCTCGTGGTGGCGCTTGCGGGGCTGGCGCTTGCGGCGGCACTCGCCTTGCACCCGCACGTGCGTGACCTGGTGTCGCGCGTGACGGGCGTGGGCTGATGCGATCGCGGGCGGTGTTTGCGGCGTTCCTGGTGCTCGCCCTGGCGGTGGGAGTGGTGGTGGGCATGTCCACACCGCGGGACGCGGCCGTTACGGGTGCGGCCGCGTCGCCCGGGCAGGAAGCCCAGGACGCCTTGGCACAGGTCGCTCAGCGCGACGCGTGGCTCCGCGACGTGGCGACGGCATCGGTGGCGGGAAGACTTGGCGGCAGGTCCGTCGCCGTTCTCGTCGCAGCCGGCGTGTCGGCGGAGGACGTGGACCAGGTAGTCGCCGCACTCGGGGAGGCGGGCGCCACTGTGGGAGTCGAAGCGGCCCTGAGCGCACAGTGGTGGGCGCCGGAGTTCGCGGCGTACCGCAGCGAGATCGCCGATCAACTCGAGGGCTCCGTGGCGGGCGTCGACGGCCTTGCGTCCACCGAGGTGTTGCAGCATGCGATCGTGCAGGCGCTGGTTCCCGGAGCGGTGCCCCCGGGCGCCGACACCGCCGGGGATGTGGGCGTGGACTTCCCGTCGGACGCGGTCGCCGCGGATCGCGCGGATGTGCTGCGCGAGGTCCTGACCCGTTCGGAGTTGCTGTCGGTGCATACTCGCGCTACGGGCCGGGTCGACGCGCTCCTGTTGGTGACCGCGGACGGACCCGAAGGCGGGGGAACTGTGGCAGACCTTGCGGCGGGCGTGTGGGAGCAATACGTCTCTGCCACCGTGGTGGTGGTGTTCTCCGAGATCGAAAGCCCGCCCGTGGCCACCGAGGCGATCGCGCATGGCACTACGCTCGCGATCAAGAATCGCCCGAGTGTTGTCATCGCGACGCACGCGGCGCTGACGCCGCCTCAAGTAGTGTTTGCGCTGGTAGAACAGGCGGCCGGCGGAACGGGTTCGTACGGCACGGCGGAAAACTTGCCCTTGATTGCCTCGCCGTGACCGGCGAGCCAACTCCAGAAGCCGTCAAGACTGTTACTGTTGAAGTCCGTGGAGAGATCTCGTTTTGAGTCCCGAGCGGACCATGTCACCCGGCACATCTTCGTCACTGGGGGCGTGGTGTCGTCCCTGGGAAAGGGCCTGACGGCGTCCAGCCTCGGCCGATTACTTCGCTCTCGCGGTATTCGCGTCACGATGCAGAAGCTTGACCCGTACCTCAACGTGGACCCCGGAACGATGAACCCGTTCCAGCATGGCGAGGTGTACGTCACGGAGGACGGCGCGGAGACTGACCTCGACATCGGCCACTATGAGCGCTTTTTGGACGTGAAACTCTCGGGCGATGCGAACGTCACCACCGGCCAGGTGTACTCCCAGGTCATCGCCAAGGAGCGTCGCGGCGAATACCTTGGCGACACGGTCCAAGTCATCCCTCACATCACCGACGAGATCAAGCGCCG
>DGBM01000263.1 GCA_002384765.1 Demequinaceae bacterium UBA4004 | reverse complement strand
CACCTGATCGTGCAGCAGTCCCGGCCTGGGTCGTGTTGCCGAAGGTGGCTTCGACCATTTGGCTGCCCGGTTCAGGCGCAGCAGGACAGCTGGGAGGGGTCGCTGGTGAAGGACTGGCAGGCGAGCTTGATGCCTTCCGCCATGGTCAGGTAGGGCGCCCACATGTTGGCGACGTCTTGGTAAGTCTGGTGTCCCTCGAGGAGGAAGACGCCGGCGGCGGCGAGTTCACCGGCCTCCTTGGCGAGGGCCGTGATGCCGAGGATGCGGCCGGTGTCGTCGTCGATGACGACCTTGATGAATCCGCGAGTGTCCCGGTTGACCAGGGCGCGGGGCACGTAGTCCAGCGGCAGCACGCGGCAGTTGCAACGGTAGCCGGCCGCCAAGGCCTGTGTCTCAGTCATCCCGACCGCGCCGATAGCGGGACTGGTGAACGTCACCCGGGGCAGGTGGCCGTAGTTGACCGTGCGTCCCGCGCCGGTGAAGGCGTTGTCGACGACCATCGCGCCGTGGTGGGCGGCGACGTAGACGAACTCCCGGTGCCCGGTAACGTCCCCGGCGGCCCAAATGCGCGGGTTGGTGGTGGCCAGTGAATCGTCGACGACGATCTTCCCACTTGGACCGCTCTGGACCTGGACCGTCTCCAGTTTCAGGGCATTGGTGACCGGACGGCGGCCCAGCGCCACCAGTACCCGCTGGGCGCGGAACTGGCTGGCCTGGCCTTCAACGGTTGCCGTGGCGATCACCTCGCCGGTCGACTCGTGGCGGGCGATCGTGGCGAGCTGGGCGTGGCGGACCACCGTGATGCCCTCGTCGGCGAAGACCGATGCCAAGATCTGGTTGACCTCGGGTTCCTCGGCGGAGGCCAGCCGGGAGCGGACCAGCATGGTCACCGTCGAGCCGAGTCGGGCGAAGAGCTGGGCCAGCTCCAGGGCGACGTACCCACCACCCAGGACTAGCAGGGACTCGGGGACCTCGGTGAGTTCCATCGCGGTGGTCGAGGTCAGGTAGTCCACGTGCTCCAGTCCCGGCAGGTCTGGGACCCAGGGGTGCGCGCCGGTGGCGATCAGGTAGTGCGCGGCCTCGATCACCTCGGCACTACCGTTCTGGGCGGTGATCCGCAGCACCGGGGACTCCGGGGAGCCGGTGAAGGAGGCCACGCCCTGCCGGATGGGCCAGTCGTAGGTGGCTGCGAGATCGACGTACTTGTCAGACCGCAGGCCCTCCACCAGCGATTGCTTGGCCTGGATCAGGGTCGGCATGTCCACCGGACCGGTCCCGGTGGCGATGCCGGGGAACCGGCCGGTCGCGTCGGCGGCGACGTGCCGGGCTTCGGCGGCGGCGATCAGCGCCTTGGACGGCACGCAACCGATGTTCACGCAAGTCCCGCCGACCGTACTGCGCTCGATCATCACCACCGACTTGTCCAGAGTCCGGGCCCGGATCGCGGCTGAAAACGCAGCACCCCCGGAGCCGATCACCGCAAGGTCTACCTTCTGCTCCACTTGAGACACCTCCATCACTTGGCGAAATACTCCACTGAGGTCAGACTGGACCTTCCAGCGCAGGGGAAGGTCAAGTCCATCCCGCCGGGGACCCCAGGAAGAGGGCTGTCATGAGGATCGGTGAACTCGCCTCCGCCGCGGGCACCAGCACCAAGACGCTGCGGTTCTATGAAGAGCAGGGCTTGCTGCCCGCTCCGAACCGGACGGCGGGGGGGTACCGGGACTACGACTCGACCGTGCTCGACCTGCTGGACTTCATCCGTCGCGGCCAGGCCGCCGGGCTCACGCTGGCTCAGATCCAGCAGGTGCTAGAGATCCGCGAGAGCGGGCAGGCCCCCTGCGGCCACGTCCGCGACCTGCTCGACCAACGCCTAGTGGCCATCGAGGACCAGCTGCGCAGCCTGAGCGCACTGCGCGCCACCCTTACCGCTCTCCGTGACGAGGCCAGCACCCTGCACCCCGATACCTGCGGTCCCGACCAGGTCTGCCGTTACCTCTGAGCCGCGCTGCGCTGACCGGTGGTGAGCCACGTGGAGAATGCCGGCCAGGCGCAGACCGGCGTGGCAGCTGCCGGCGGTCTTGCCTGACCGCAGCGCGATCCCGCGTCACTGCTTGAGCCGGTTGAAGCACCGCTCCACGACATTGCGCCCGCGATACGGGCCCGTCGACGAGTACGAACTTGCGCGAACCTCTGTTCGCATATCACCAGACCCTAAGCGGCCGGTCGCTGCAGACGACCATCCACGGGCGCGCCACGCCCCCAAGGATCGTGGCTCGGCGACGAGGGTTGGAGCCGCTACAGCAGGACTTCAACCTCGCTGATGAGTTGGGCCTGAAGCCATCGGGTCAGATAGTCCCAGCCGCCGGTGAGCAGGAGAAGGCCGACGACGACGAGCAGCACGGCGCCGACGACCTGGATGGCACGCTGCCGGCGGCGCAGCCAGGCCGAGACCGGCGCCCACCGCTCGTAGGCGGCGGCGATGAGCAGGAAGGGCAGGCCCAGCCCGAGGCAGTACGCCACCGCGAGAATCACGGCCCGGGTCGTCGACGCGTCGCCGGCGAGGTTGAGCGTGAGGACGGCCGCGAGGGTCGGCCCCATGCAGGGGGCCCAACCCAGGCCGAAGACTGCGCCGAGCAGGGGTGCGCCGGCCAGACCTGCGGCGGGCTTCACGGGCAGGCGGAGGCTGCGCTGCGAGCCTGCCCCGAGGAAGACGAAGGCCATCAGGATCACGAGCACCCCGCCGATGCGCATGAGCAGCTCACGGTGCTCGACGAGGGCCCGGCCAGCGGTCGCGACGAACATCGACGCCAGGACGAAGACGACGCTGAAGCCGAGGATAAACAGCAGCGTGCCGAGGACCATCCGTCCGCGGCTGCGCTTCTCGAGCGCTACATCGGACAGCCCCGTGACGTACCCGAGGTAGCCGGGCACGAGCGGCAGCACGCACGGCGTCGCGAAGGAGACCAGTCCCGCGAGCGCCGCGACGAGCACGGCGAGCGGCAGGGCCCCGTCGGTGACCTGATCGCTCAGCGAGGTGACGAGCGAGGGTGAAACAGCGATCATTCGGACTCCGCAAGCGTGTCCTCGACGATCCCGACGAGCGTCGAGGTCGTCACCGGCCCGAGAATGACGGCAGCGATCCGACCCTCACGGTCGAGCACGGCGGTGGAGGGCTGGGTGGTCATCTTGCCCTGCATGTCGATCGCGGTCTGCCCCGACTTGTCGTAGACGGAGGGCCAGGTGAAACCCCACTCCTTGCCCTGCGCCAGACCGGTCGCCTTGGAGGACTCGCGGAAGTTGATGCCGACAAACTCGACGTCCTCCCCCTGCGTCTCCTTGTAGGCCTCGACGAGGTGCGGTGCCTCCTTGGCGCACGGACCGCACCAGCTGGCCCAGAGGTTGACCACGACGACCTTTCCGCGCTCGTCGGCGCTGTCCCAGGTCTTGCCGGCGATCGTGCCGCCAGCCAGCTCCACGGGCTCACCGCGCTCGTCGGCAGCAAAGAGGGTCGTCGACCCGTCGCCGTTGCGGGAGCTGACCTCCTTCGCTGCCTTCTCGGAGGCGGACTCGCCGCAGGCGGACAAACCCCCGACGAGCGCGAGGGCGCTCACCGAGGCGACGAGGGCGCGGGTCAGTCGGTACGTGGTCACCACGTCGCCTCTTGGCACCCGGTATGCGTATCGGGCTCCACCTGCAAGGTCGCATGTTCGACGCCGAACTGGGAGCGCATCACGGTCCGCGCCTCGTCGAGGACCGCATGTGCGTCGGCGTCCTCCGGAGTCACCAGGTGCGCGGTGGCCACGTTCATCCCGGAGGTCAGCGTCCATACGTGCAGGTCGTGCACGTTGCTGACACCCGGGACAGCTGCCAATGCGGCCTCCACCTCATCTGGAGCCAGATCTGACGGCGCGTGCTGACCCAGAACCGCCAAGACCTCACGGCCGAGGAGGAGCGCACGAACGGCGACGAAGATGGCGATCGCCAAGGCGATGCCGGTGTCCCACCATGGATTTCCGGTCGCACCCACCATGACCCCAGCGACGATGACGCCAACCGACCCCAAGGTGTCGGCGACCACCTCCAGGTATGCGCCCTTGACGTTGAGGCTGTCCCCGGCGCCGCCGCGCAACAGAAGCAGCGCGATGACATTGATGACCAGTCCAATCGCGCCCACGAACAACATGGTTCCGGAAGCGACCTCGACCCGGTCACCAATTCGCCCGAGCGCCTCGATCGCGATGTAGACCGAGACACCAAGCATCAGCAGCACCGCCAGCCCGGATGCAAAAACCTCGGCACGGTAGGAGCCGAAGGTCCGTCGACCTGTGCTGTCTGGGCGTGAGGCGACGCGTGTCGCAACCAACGCCGCACCCAAGGCGACCACGTCAGCGGCCATGTGGCCGGCATCGGAGAGGAGTGCCAGCGACCCGGACAACAGCCCAGCCACCAGCTCCACGACGAAGTACCCCGCGACGAGGACGAACGCCAACTGGAGGCGCCATCGATGGGCGCCGCCAGCGGTCCCGTGGCCGTGACTGCCGCTCACCGGACTACCTGCGCGATTGCTGTCTTCTCTCGACTGACGGTCGCCTCGCCATGGCCAATGTGCTCCCGAGTCAGGTCGAGAAGCATCCGCACATGCGCATCAGCCAGCTTGTAGAAAACCAGTCGGCCTTGACGCCGACCCGTCACCACACCGGAGGCACGCAGCATCCGCAAGGACTGCGACACCGTCGCCTCGAGAACACCAGTCGCGGCGGCGAGGTCGCACACGCACAGTTCACCTGCCTCGAGCAGTGCAAACAGCAACTTCGTTCGCGTGAGATCGCCCAGCAGTCTGAACAGGGACGCCGCGCGGGCCAGATCTTCCCCAGGGACCGCCGTGTCGAGAACCATCTGGACCTTCTCCGGATGCACGCATTGGACAGAACAACCATCCAAACCGACAACCCTGACATCTGAACGCATGATCAGATCATAGGCGTGAGCGACGCATGAACGTCAGGCCAGCGTGCTCCAGTAGGTCCAAAAGCGCTGTGCGATGAGGCCAAGGATCACGAGGTACCAGGCGGTCAGGATTGCCCCGCGGTACTCGACGAGAGCGCGGGTCGCAGCGCCCCGCCCGAAGCGACTCATCGTGTGGACACTGGTGTGCCAGAAGGCTGCGATGGTCACGACCCAGACCGCCATGCAGTA
>DGBM01000117.1:481-6106 GCA_002384765.1 Demequinaceae bacterium UBA4004 | reverse complement strand
CGAGGAATTCACCAACGACTTCATCAACTCCATCCGCGATGACCGGTCGCTGACGTTCAAGCGCACCTACCGCGAGGTAGACGTCCTGCTCGTGGACGACATCCAGTTTCTGCAGGGCAAGGAACAGACGCTGGAAGAGTTCTTCCACACCTTCAACGCGTTGCACAACGCCGGCAAGCATGTGGTCATCACCTCGGACGTGTCCCCTCGCCACCTGAACGGGATCGAGGAGCGCATGCGCACTCGGTTCGAGTGGGGCCTGATGACGGACGTCCAACCGCCCGA
Organism: Demequinaceae bacterium UBA4004; assembly: GCA_002384765.1. The sequence continues at coordinate 5,821 of DGBM01000117.1, read as the reverse complement.
CCTTGAAACCCGCATCGCAATCCTTCGCAAGAAGGCGCAAGCGGACGACGTTCAGGCGCCGCCCGACGTTCTTGAGTACATCGCGTCGAACATCACGAGCAACATTCGAGAGCTTGAGGGTGCGCTCATCCGTGTCACGGCCTTCGCCGCCCTCAACAAGCAGCAGGTAGACCTCTCGCTCGCACAGGTGGTGTTGAAGGACCTCATCAGTGACGACGACTCGGAGATCACCGCGGCGAGCATCATCGGCAAGACCGCGGAGTACTTCGGTATCACGATGGAGGAGCTGACCGGGACGTCGCGTTCGCGAGTGTTTGTGACGGCCAGGCAGATCGCCATGTACCTCTGTCGCCAACTCACCGAGCTGTCGCTACCCAAGATCGGTGAGCACTTTGGCGGCAAGGATCACACCACCGTGATGTATGCCGTGAAGAAGGTCGAGGACCAGATCGCGCAGCGTCGCCAGATGTACAACCAGGTCAACGAGATCCACGCGCGCATCAAGCAACAATCGCGCAGATAGCGTGTACGACCTTTATCCCTTTTCGGTGCCCCCAGAAGTATGACTCACACATGTGGATAACTTTGTGGATATCTTCTGCACGGCCCTTCATCAACGCGGGAGAAAGTGTGAACGAATCGCAGCGTCCTGTGTACGGCGACTCGGCGCTCACAGGCAGTCCTCCCTCGCACCGAGAACCATCCGCAACTCGTCCACGGGCGGATCGCCGTTGATATCAGGGGTGTTGTTCTTTCTCCACAGTTTCCCGAGGCCCTATGACTACGACAAACCTTTCTCTATTGCCTGTACACAAGGGCCTTCATTGGGCCTGCCAACGGCTTTGTGCCCTGGGACTGGACGCGTCGGTCCTGTGGCGTAGTCTGTGACCCGAAAGGGGAGATCGATGAAGTTTTCCGTAGAACGGGACGTGCTTAACGACGCGGTCGCGTGGACTGCGCGCGCCGTGCCACATCGCCCCCCTGTGCCGGTTCTCGCCGGCGTCCTGATCGAGGCCGACGGAGCGGGAACCGTCAAACTGTCGAGCTTTGACTACGAGGTGTCCGCACGCGGCGAGTTCCCGGCCGATGTGGAGGACCCCGGCTCCGTGTTGGTTTCCGGGCGACTGTTGCGAGAGATCTCCAACGCCCTGCCCCACAAGCTGGTCAAGTTCGAGCTCGAGGGATCCAAGGTGTCCGTCACCTGCGGCGCCTCGCGGTTCTCGCTCGCGACCATGCCGGTAGACCAGTACCCCGCGCTCCCCACCATGCCCGACACCTCCGGCACGGTGGACGGCGGCGATCTCCTGTCGGCGGCGCAGCAGGTGCAGTCAGCCGCGTCTCGGGACGAGACCCTGCCCATCCTCACCGGGGTGCGCATGGAGATCGAGGGTGAGCGCATCTCGCTGCTCGCCACGGACCGCTATCGCCTGGCGCTGCGCGAACTGACGTGGAAGCCGGGAACCCCGGACATCTCGGCGATCGCATTGGTGCGCGCCAAGACGCTGACCGACACGGCCAAGGCGCTCGGCTCCGGCGAGGTTCACCTCGCGCTCAGCGCGGGCCAAGGGGTCGACCTCATTGGCTTCAGCGCGGGCGGACTCGTGACCACATCACTGCTCATGGATGGCGAATACCCCCAGGTGCGACGCCTCTTTCCCGAGTCGTCGGCGATCACTGCGGTGGTGTCGACTACCGAGTTGATCGAGGCGACGCGACGTGTCGCGCTGGTTGCCGAACGCAACGCTGCCGTGCGACTTGCCTTCTCGGACGGGGAAGTAGTTCTCGACGCCGGTCACAGCGACGACGCTCAGGCATCCGAGGCCATCGAGGCCATCGTCGAGGGCGGTGAGATCACCGTGGCCTTCAATCCGGGCTTCTTGCTCGATGGGCTGACGGCTCTCGGAGCACCGTACGTGCGACTCGGCTTCACGCAGGACACCAAGCCGGTGGACTTCGTCGGACTCGACAAGCCCGGCGGCACCATCGCCTCGGAGTTCCGCTACCTCTTGGTGCCCATTCGTATCGCCGGCTAGCGGTCGATGCGCATCACGCACCTGATCCTCACCGACTTCCGCTCCTACGAGGACGTCCGGATCGAGTTGGGTCCCGGCGTCACCACCCTTGTGGGACGCAACGGCCACGGCAAGACGAACGTGGTCGAGGCGGTGCGCTACCTGTCCACGCTGTCCTCGCATCGGGTCGCCACCGATGCGCCGATGCTGCGGGCAGGCGCTCACCGCGCCATCGTCTCCGGCCGGGTCCAACGGGGAGAACGCACGCTCACGCTCGAGGTCACCATGATCCCGGGCAAGGCCAATCAGGCCCGGCTCAATCGGGGCAACGCGAAGCCGCGCGACCTTGTCGGGATTCTCCGGACCGTGGTCTTCGCGCCGGAGGATCTGGCTCTCGTCAAGGGAGACCCGGGCACCAGGCGCGTGTTCATGGATGAGTTGTGCGTTGCCCTGCAGCCCGCGCTTGCCGGGGACCTGGCCGACTATGACCGGGTACTTCGCCAACGCTCGTCGCTGCTGAAGTCGGCGCGCGGCAAGCCGCGCTTCGATGCCAGGACTCTCGACGTCTGGGACGAGAAGTTGGCGGACCTGGGCGCACGCATCATGCACGCCCGCCTTGCGGCCGTCGAGGCCCTGGCGTCCCACGTGACGCGGGCGTACGAGGACGTTGCGCCAGGCGAGGGCACCTGCTCGNNCATCGCGACGACCTCGACATCCGCATCGGCGACCTGCCCGCCAAGGGATACGCGAGTCACGGCGAGAGTTGGTCGTGCGCTCTTGCGCTGAGACTGGGGTCGTTTGCCCTACTGGCGGACGATGGCGATGACGGAGAACCGGTCCTGATCCTCGATGACGTGTTCGCGGAATTGGATACCGGCCGACGCGCGGCGCTCGCGGGCCGCGTCGCCACCGCGGGCCAGGTGCTGATTACGGCCGCGGTCGCGGAGGATGTTCCTGAGCAACTGCGGGAACACCCCGACGGCCACCGACTCCTGTACGTCACGCCGGGGATCGTCAGTGACGGCGAAGGCGAGGGCAAGACGCATGACCGATGAGCGCGAGGAACCCGGGCCTCAAGCACCGGGGCCGGACGTGAACGCCCCACTGGGTTCGCCAGCACACGGTTCGGGTGCGTCACCGCCCCGCAAGGACGCCGCTACCCAGGCCCGCGAGGCGATGGAACGGGCGCGAGCGTCGGCACGGGAGCGGGGAGCCGCCCGGATCTCTCCCGAGACAGCGCGTCGGCGCAAGGCGGCGAACAAGGACACGGCGGGAGGCGGATCGCCGATGCCATTTGGCGCGGGCCGCGACCCGCGCGCGATGAGCGACAACGTCACCGCACTGCTGCGCCGCATGGGATGGACGGAGAACATCGAGGTGGCGGCGGTCACCGCCCGCTGGCGCGAGGTCATTGGCGACCAGATCGCGGACCACTGCGAGCCCGTGAGCTTCGAAGGCGGCGTGCTGCTGCTCCGCGCTTCGTCGAGCGCGTGGGCCACCCAGATGCAACTGATGTCGGGTCAGGTGCGCCATCGACTCAATGAGGAGTTTGGCCGCGAGGTGGTCAAGGAGCTCAGATTCATCGGTCCCAGCGATCGGCACTGGGTGAAGGGCCCACGGCGCGTCAAGGGCCGCGGACCCCGCGACACATACGGGTAGGGGGCTGGATTCGAGGTGTGTCGCCGTGTGCACCCCCAAAGGTCCCGCCTCGACCCCTTCCAGAGCCGCGCACGACCCCTCCCGGGAGTCTCCTCAGAAATGCGCGCGTGACCACATTCCCCAGATTCCCCCTGAATCGCCCAGGGAAGCCGCTCAGAGCGCGTAGAATGGACCGAGGTAGGACGCGACCCGAATCGGGGCACGTGAGGGGCTTGGAAAGGCAATCTGTGGCCAACACCGACGTAAGGGCGAGCGAGCCCGCATACGGCGCTAGCGACATCACGGTTCTCGAGGGTCTCGAGGCCGTGCGCAAGCGCCCCGGCATGTATATCGGCTCCACGGGGGAGCGGGGTCTTCACCACTTGGTCTACGAGGTCGTGGACAACTCCGTGGACGAGGCCCTCGCCGGGCATTGCGACACCATCACCGTCACTTTGCTCGAAGACGGCGGCGTGCGCACCACGGACAACGGGCGCGGCATTCCGGTCGACATGCACCCCGTTGAGGGCAAGCCCACGCTTGAGGTGGTCATGACGATCCTCCACGCGGGAGGAAAGTTCGGCGGCAGCGGCTACGCGGTGTCGGGCGGCCTGCACGGCGTCGGCATCTCCGTGGTGAACGCGCTGTCGCGCAAGGTGGAGACCGAGGTCAAGCGGCAGGGCCACGTGTGGCGCCAGACGTTCGCCGACGGCGGCAAGCCGCAGGGCGACATTGTCAAGGGCGAGGCGACGTCCGAGACCGGAACGATGCAGACGTTCTGGGCGGACCCGACGATCTTCGAGACCACCGACTATGACTTCGAGACGCTGCGCGCCCGCTTCCAGCAGATGGCGTTCCTCAACAAGGGCCTGAGCATCACGCTCATCGACGAACGCCCCGACCACATCTCGGGGGACGACGACGAGGAGGCACCCACCTCGCGCAGCGTCACCTATATGTACGAGGGCGGCCTCGTCGACTACGTTACGCACCTCAACGCCATGAAGAAGGCCGAGCTGGTGCACCCCGAGGTCATCAGCATCGAGACCGAGGACGTGGAGAACAAGATCTCCGTCGAGCTTGCGCTGCAGTGGACCAACGGATACTCGGAGTCGGTGTTCACGTACGCCAACACGATCGCCACCACTGAAGGCGGCGCGCACGAGGAAGGCTTCCGTGCCGCCATGACCTCGCTGGTCAATCGCTACGCGCGCGACAAGGGCATCCTCAAGGACAAGGACGAGAACCTCACGGGCGACGACGTCCGTGAGGGCCTCACCGCCGTCGTCTCCGTCAAGCTGGGCGAGCCCCAATTTGAGGGCCAGACCAAGACCAAGCTGGGCAACACGATCGCCAAGACCTTTGTGCAGAAGGTGGTCAACGAGCGCCTGACCGACTGGTTCGACTCGCACCCGAACGAGGGCCGCGACGTGATCCGCAAGGCGATCCAGGCGTCGCAAGCCAGGATGGCCGCGCGCAAGGCCCGCGAGGCTACGCGCCGCAAGGGACTCCTCGAGTCGGGCGGCATGCCCGGAAAGCTGTCCGACTGCCAGAGCCGCAACCCCGATGAATGCGAGATCTTCATCGTCGAGGGAGACTCCGCCGGCGGCTCCGCGAAGCAGGGCCGCGAGCCGTACAACCAGGCGATCATGCCGATCCGCGGCAAGATCCTCAACGTGGAGAAGGCCCG
>DGBM01000117.1:0-386 GCA_002384765.1 Demequinaceae bacterium UBA4004 | reverse complement strand
GCCGCTGTTCAAGATCAAGTGGTCCAACTCGCCGCACGAGTACGTGTACACCGACAAGGAGCGCGACATCATGCTCGCCGAGGGCATGAAGGCGGGCAAGAAGATCCCCAAAGAGAACGGGATCCAGCGCTACAAGGGTCTGGGTGAGATGGACCACGAGGAGCTGCGGGTCACCACCATGGACCCGTCCAGCCGAACCCTCCTCAAGGTGTCGATGGACGATGCCGCCATGGCCGACGAGGTGTTCTCGGTCCTGATGGGCGAAGACGTCGAGTCTCGCCGCAACTTCATTCAGCGCAACGCGAAGGATGTGCGTTTCCTTGACATCTAATTCGACGCCGCCATCTGACGGCCCAGAACTCATCAACCACGGCCGCATCGAGGCG
>DGBM01000036.1 GCA_002384765.1 Demequinaceae bacterium UBA4004 | reverse complement strand
CACCGCAAGAGGACGACGGCCTTGGGATGCACCCGTCCCAGCTCGCACACGTGTTTCGCACCTTCGGTGAGCGACTGCTGACAGGTGCGATGCTGGAGCAGATGCTCCTGCCGGGCCTGCTTCTCTCGACAGTTCGCGACTCAGCTGGTGACAGGCAGGCGCTTCCCGCACGACTTAGCGCTGCCCTCCAGGGGCAGGCTCGTATCGCCGTAGCCGACCCGGGGGTCACGCTTCACTGGAGCGATGTGAACGGGTCGCTGGCGTTAGGCTCGGGCACCCTCCACGGGGGACTGGAGATCGTTCGCTTCGGGGCACTGGCCGACGAGATTCTCGTGATCGCAGACGATGGCTCCGGCGAGACTGTCGCGCTTTTGGACGCCGGGCGGAGCGGCGTGACCGCGAAGTCACGGAGCAGCGCAGACCCGGGCGCTTCGTTCGCTAGCGTCCGATTCGACGACGTGCGCGTCGACGACGAAGATGTCGTGGCCCGGGGAGAGGCGGCCGCCGCGCTGGCTTCTCGTATCCGGGCCTGGCAGCGCCTGCTGATCTCTTGTGAACTGGCCGGAATCGCCCGCCATATGCTCGACCTGTCGGTGGGGTTCATTCAGCAGCGGGAGCAGTTCGGCAGGCCGGTCGCCGGTTTCCAGGCAATCCGCCACATTGCTGCAACGGCGGCTCAGCGCACCATCCTGTTGGAGAACTTCTGCGACGCCGTGGCCGACGACGCCAGATCCCTTACTGACGAGCAGTTCGACCTCGCCACCCTGTCGCTGAAGGCGACGGCGTCTGAGACGGCGAGGCTTGTCTGCGAGGACGCTCTTCAGATGCATGGTGGCATCGGTTTCACCTACGAGTATGAGTTGCACTGGTATTACAAGCGCGCGCTTTCGCTGCGGACGTGGTACGGCGACGAGCATGAGCTTGCAACGGAGGTAGGGCGGCGCAGGCTGTCGGCCTGAGCGATACAAGAGGAGAAGACATGCGTTCTTCGAGATTGACGTCGGAGCTGGTCGAGCGCTACACGAAGCCCGGATTATGGGAGAACCATCTCGTCGACGCCTACGTTGCGGAGGCCGCCCGAAGATTCCCGGACTCTCCCGCCGTCCACGATCGTGGCCGTGCGTGGACATTCGCGGAGGTTGAAGGCCTCGTTCAGCGGACGGCACGGATGCTGTGGGACCTCGGGGTGCGGCCAGGGGAAGCAGTGACCTGGCAACTCCCGAACTGGCTCGAGGGGATCGTGCTTCATCAGGCGGCGCTGAGGATCGGTGCCGTGAGCAACCCGATCGTGGCGATCTACCGGGAGCGTGAGGTGCGGTTCATCCTCAGGCAGGCCCGATCGAAGGTCTACTTCGCTCCTGCGTCGTTCCGCAACTTCGACTACGTGGGGATGATCGAGAAGTTGCGTCCGGACCTTCCTGACCTCCACCATGTCGTTGTGGTCGGCGAGACGGCGCCCGAGGGAACGTGGGCTTTCCATGACCTGCTCGACAAGGCCGCCGAGCCACCGCCGGACATCGCGCGATCCGCCAATGACACTGTCTTGCTGCTCTACACCTCAGGTACCACAGCAGACCCGAAGGGCGCTCTACACACGCACAACACGCTGGACTACGAGAACAGAAGCATAATGAGCCTGTTCTCGCTCGACGAGCGTGACGTGATCTTTATGCCTTCCCCGATCACCCACATCACCGGGCTTCTGTACGGGGCACAGTTGCCATTCATGCTCGGTGCCGGTGTCGTGCTACTCGACGTCTGGGATCCAGACGAGGCGGTCGCCCTCATCGACCAGCACAGGTGCACGTTTACCGTGGGGGCGACACCGTTTCTTCACGGCATCCTTAGCCGAACCGAGGAGAGGGAGCCCGGAGCAACCTCCTTGCGAATTTTCGGGTGCGGGGGAGCTGACGTCCCTCCCGAGCTGATCCGGCGAGCCACCACGAGGGTGGGGGGCTTCGTTACTCGGATCTACGGTTCCACCGAGTACCCGACCGCACTGTCCGGCAGGCCTGGCGACGCACTCGAGAAGTGCGCAACGACGGACGGGCGGCCGATAGCTGACGCGGAGACCCGCGTCGTCAACGTCGAGGATGAGCTCGCAGGCGGGGCTACCGAAGGCGAACTCCAGGTGCGCGGACCCGAGCTCTTCCTCGGGTACCTCGACGAGAGCCTCAATGAGGACAGCTTTGTCGAGGATGGGTGGTTCAAGACGGGTGACCTGGCAGCCGTCGATGAGGACGGCTTTGTGCAGATCACCGGCCGCAAGAAGGACATAATCATCCGCGGTGGGGAGAACATCAGCGCCAAGGAGATCGAGGATCTCATCTTCGAACACCCCAAGGTCGCTGAGGTCTCCGTCGTCGGAATGCCCGATCCCGTGCTGGTAGAGCGCATCTGTGCCTTCGTGGTCCCGCGTCAGGGCGAGACAGTCGAACTGGATGAACTCGTCGCCTTCCTACGCACCCACGGCGTCGCAAACCAGAAGCTCCCCGAGCGCTTGATGATCCAGGCTGAACTTCCCAAGACCGCTAGCGGAAAGATTCAGAAGTTCCGGCTGCGGGATAGCCTCCGCGCGGAGCAGGCGAAGTGACCCGCCAGCGGACCGTAGTGGTCACCGGCGCCGGCAGCGGCCTCGGACGTGCCATCGCCCTTGCTTTCGCCGGCGCCGGCGACGCGGTGGTCGTCAACGACCTGAAGCACGAAAGTGCCGAATGCACGGCTCAGGAGATCGTTCAAGCCGGAGGGCACGCTCGTCCACGCCGGCGACGTGTCGGACGAGGACTCGGTGCGGCATCTGTCCACCGAGGTCAAGGCGTGGTCCGGCCGGGTCGACGTGCTCGTGAACAACGCCGGAGTGGCCGACACAGTAACGCCGACAGTCGATCAGCGGACCACGGACTGGCAGCGCGTCGTGGACGTCTGCTTGCGGGGAGCCTACCTATGCAGCCGTGAGGTGGCGGGGGGATTTCATGCTGCCGCAGCGGTCGGGGAAGATCGTCAACATCTCCTCGATCGCGGGCCTCGTCGGGCTCCCGATGCGCAACGCCTACAGCGCCGCAAAGGCGGCCCTCGGGATGATGACGAGGACCCTGGCCTCGGAGTGGGCGAGCTGCGGCATAACCGTGAACGCAGTGGCTCCGGGCTACATTCGCACTCCGATGCTCGACAATCTAATTGCCGAGGGCAGGGTCGATGAGTCGAAGCTGCTCCGCAGGATCCCTGCCGGCCAGTTCGGTGACCCGTCGGACATCGCGGCCGCGGTCATGTTCCTCGCTTCAGATTCGTCCAGGTACGTGACCGGCGTATCGCTGCCCGTGGACGGCGGGTGGTGTGCCTATGGGGCCGCGGGCGACGCATTCGATCCCTCGTAGGTCAACCCGACCAACCAAGCGCAGTTCGCAGCTAGCTGTTCTGACCACGGACGTTAGGTACGGCGTGCCTGCTGGACGATGACGAAGACCTCCGAGTGAGGTGCGGAGCTACCACGCAACCACTCGCTCGCCTCGGAGGTCTTCGTGTCCCACGCTAACGCCCAACTCACCCCTTCCGGCCGTCTGCGGCTGGCCCAGCTTGTCGTCGACCAGGGCTGGACGCTCGCGCGCGCGGCCGAGCGCTGGGTCAAGTCCCCGGTGGTGGTGT
>DGBM01000308.1 GCA_002384765.1 Demequinaceae bacterium UBA4004 | reverse complement strand
CACGATCGGGGCGTCGTTCGGCTGTCCCTTCGAGGGCGAGGTGCCGGTCGACCGACTGCGCGAGGTCGTCCAGCGCGTGGTTGACGCGGGACCCGACGAGCTCGCGCTCGCCGACACCATCGGCGTCGCGGTCCCCACCGACGTCACCGAACGGCTGCACCTGGCCCGCGAGGTGGCCGGTCCCGGTACGCCGCTGCGACTGCACCTGCACGACACCCGACACACCGGCGTCGCCAACGCCGTCGCTGCGGTCGCCGCCGGGGTGACCACCCTGGACGCCAGCATCGGAGGCGCCGGCGGGTGTCCGTTCGCCCCCAACGCGACCGGCAACGTCGCCACCGAGGACCTCGTCTACCTCTTCGACCGGATGGGTGTCACCCATGGCCTCGACCTGGCCTCGATCACGGCGACAGCTGCGTGGCTGGAACAAAGGTTGGGACGACCACTACCAGGGGCCTTGCTGCGAGCCGGCAGCTTTCCGGGCTGACAGCGGCAACTGTGTCGAGGGCACGCAGCAGCAGGGATGACGACCGGTCGATGACTGGGCCGAGCGCCGCAGCCACCCAGCACATGCTGCGCAGCGCCGGCGCGGCCGGCGGGCTCGCAACCCTGGGCACGCTCCCGGTCTTCCTGCTCGGCGCCCAGGCCGTTCTCATCCGGGATGACCTCAGGGTCGACGATGCCCGACTCGGTCTCGCGGCAGGTGTCTTCTTCGGAGTTGCTGCCGTCGTCTCCCTGACCTGTGGGGGGCTTGTCGACCGGATGAGCTCCCGTGCCTCCACTCTGGTCGCCGCCGGAATCAGCGCTGGCGCAACGTTGGGTATAGCTTTGGGAGCCCAGTCGTTCGTCAGCCTCCTCGTTCTGCTGCTGATGGCCGGTGTGGGTAACGCTGCATTGCAGATGACGGCAAACGTGACGCTAGCCAGGACCGTACCGCCCGGCCGGCAGGGCATGGCCTACGGAATCAAACAGTCGGCCGTCCCGCTCGCAGTCATGCTCGGTGGCCTGGCCGTCCCCTCGGTGGGCGTATGGCTCGGGTGGCGGTGGACGTTCGCGATCACCGGAGGCGTCTGCCTGCTCGTAGCAATGCTCGGGGTTCGACAGCGTTCGGTTCACCCGACAGCCGCACCATCGTCCGGCGCCCGTGACCGCCCTCCTGTCGCGGCTCTACTGGTGAGTGGCGCTGCGACGATGCTGGCCACCAGCGCGGTCGTGTGTCTCGGTGCGTTTCTCCCCGTCTGGGCTCACGAACTCGGCCTGTCGCCTGCGCGCAGCGGCTTGCTGCTCTCCGCCGGGGGCGCCCTTGCCCTCGTCGCCCGGCTCGCCTCGGGGTTCGCGGCCGATCGGCGGGTCGGCTGGCACATGCCGGTCGTCTCCGCCCATCTACTGGTGGGAGCAGCGGGCGTCTTCCTGTTGTCTCTCCAGGACGTGGCGACGCTGGTCGTGGGGACCCTGATCGCCTTCGGCATCGGCTGGAGCTGGCCCGGAGTGTTGCTGTTCGCTGTGGTCCGCGTCGGGCGCGACAGCCCTGGCGCGGCATCCGGGGCAATCCAGGGAGGGAACTTCGCCGGCGCGGCGCTGGGGCCGGTGCTCTTCGGCCTCCTCGCTACCGCCGTCGGCTACTCCACGGCGTGGCGCGTAGCCGCCGGCATCATGCTCGCCTCGGCCGCTCTCCTGGTCATTGCAAGGCGGATGTTCATAGCCGACAGCCGCCGGCGTCAGCCACAGCGAACGTCCCCCTGAGAGACCGGCTTCGATCCCTACACGCCGGCCCCGCGGCCTGCCGCCAGAGCGGGAACCGTACGCACCCAGCTCTGGGTCACCGACGTCACCGAGCACCCCACCCGCGAGGGCGAGGTCTACTGCTGCGTTGTGCTCGACACCTACTCCCGCGTCGTGGGTTAGTCGATCGACGCATCCCCGACAGCGGCCTTGGTGGCCAACGCGCTGGGAATGGCCATCGACAGCCGACTCGCAAGCACTTCGTCAGCCGGGACGGTGATCCACTCCGACCAGTTGAATTCGCCCAGTTCGGCTCTTGGGCCTTCACCGACCGCGCAGAGGCGTCCGGGCTGGTGCCCTCGATGGGCAGCGTCGGGGCTGCTACGACAACTCCATGATCGAGTCGTTCTGGTCCCGCATGCAGGTCGAGTTACTCGACCGAGAGAAGTGGAAGAACCGCGTTGAGCTGGCGAACGCGATGTTTCACTCCTCGAGATCTGGCACAACCGGCGGCGACGTCACCGCCGTCTCGAGTGGCTCACGCCGATAGAGTTCGAGCGCGACAACACCATCACCGTGGCATGAGAATCCAGAAATCTCGACTCCGCGGAACCCGGGGCAGACCAGCCTCCAAGAAACCCAGCACGATTCAGAATGCTTTGCGCCACACCCCTTGAGCGGTGTGCCGGTGTTCGACTGGCAGCAGGCAGACGTGCCCCGACCCTCTCTCGCACCGGGGTCGGGGCCCGCCTTGTGCTCATGCTTGTGGCGGGGATGACTCGCACGGTTTGGTGCGCCGACCAGAAGGTATCGATCTCGTGAGTCCAACGGGGACTTATCACGACAACTGCACGCCTGTGTCCCAGGCCACCGTAGATACTGACGCCGACGACCCCTCCGCATCGAGGGACGCCACGGCCTGAGTTGTCGCAGCAACGGAAACGCCCCCGGCAGTCGCCGTTTGGACTGGCGGGGACGCTCCGATCGGGGCGCCGCCCTGGGAAATCGCATGAGACCCGGATGGACGGTGACCCCTCACCAAGGCGATCCTGACCCGAGTAAACGGGGGACTGACTGACCCGGGCGGGATCGCCGACCTCGGCAGGGGCTGGGCGCGAGGTTCTTCCGTCAACGCTATTGCCCGCGTGATCCGACTCACAAGGCCGTTAGTCCCGGATGGGACGGAGCGCTCGGCGTTGACGACCCGGCGTAACTTGGAGTGTGAACGGGGGAACCACCAGGGGAGGCACGATTCGTCGCATAGCCTCAAGCTCGTTTGGGATCGGCATCCTCGCCGCAACCTTCGCCTGCCTCTGGATGCTGTACGTGCCGCTCGAGTACGCCGCCATCGTCACAGCCATGGCTGCGGTCGACATCAGGGCAGGCGACTATCGCATCCGCTCCGCACGCCGCCGCGTCCTAGCCCGCCGTGGAGACGGTCTAACCCCGGGCCGTCCGCGCTCCCTCCGGAAAGGAGATTCAGCGGACATCGCGGCCCCGGTGATCCGCGCGCCCGCAAGGGTGCGCGGGGGCTTCACCCTTATGCGCCAGCCAGGTAGAGGTGGTGACGACGTCCCTCCGCGTGGTGGAACTGCCGGCATCCGATTGCGGCTTCCCAGGGTCTCTAGCTTTGGCGCGATGAGTTTGGCGCTTGGCTACCCCGTTGGTAATCACGACGGGGTGTGCTTGGACTCGGTGGCGTCGATGAAGGCCATCGAACCTTCGGAGAGGTTGCGGCGCTCGGCGACCTGCCACTCCTCCTAGACCTCGGTCAGGTGTTCAGCAGCCGGAGCGAGCGGCTGGGTTGGGGAACACAGCGACGACGTCGGTGCGGCGCGCTTGACCTCCTTTTCTACGCGCTCGAGTGGTTGGTGGACCAGATGCTCGTCCTGAATCGCACTCGGCTTGATGGAGGGCTCCAAAAAGCCCCGGGTCCAGCGGGACCGCTACGTGGCCATTGACATGTACGCCGCGCGCTGGATGTTCGACGGTTACTCCTCGCCAGAGACCTCTTCCGGCCATGGAGCGACGCTCGCATTGATCGGGGGCTCCGGTGAATTACGGAAACGGAGCCCCGTCTCGTCGACCACCGATCTGCCCTGGTAGGGATCTTTGCGGTGGGCGACGTGGAGCGATGACGGACCCAGCGGTACGGTACAACCGCCAGTTGTACTCCATTCGCGTGGAGTCAGGGAACCCGGTGAGAGTCTGGGACTGACGCGCAGCGGTGAGGGTGACGGGCGAGGCAACACGCCACTGGAGCGATGCTCTGGGAAGGTGCCTCGCACCGGTTGATCCCGAGTCCGAAGACCTGCTGGCACTGGTGGCAACCGTCGCCAGGTCTTAGGTGGACTCCGCGACAGGGTCCCTGACCAGATAGGTCCTGGCAGTGTCAGCCTCCCGCACTCGCGCCGACCGGTGTCCTGGCGCCCTCCGGCCGTGGCAGGCGTCCGACGGGTTTCTCGTCCGTCTTCGGCTGATCGGGGGCAGGGTCCCATCGAGAGTGTTGCGGTCGCTCGTCGAGGTTGCTGAGGAGCACGGGGACGGACGCGTGCACCCGACGTCGCGGGCCAACCTTCAGGTGCGCGCCTTCCCGGGCTCCCAAGGCCGGCTGTCATGTGAGGCGCTCGCCGCCCTCGAG
>DGBM01000198.1 GCA_002384765.1 Demequinaceae bacterium UBA4004 | reverse complement strand
GATGCACTTCTCCAGGCCGTCCGCATACCGGTTGAGCTGGTGCCTGCCGTGGTAGCGCGGCTGGATGTTCGCCGGCGTGGTGGGGTACTGCTCGGTGACGGTGGGACGGAAGAAGCTCCGTAACGTCACCCCAAAGCCCGCGACGGGCATGAGCGCCCCGGCGATGCCACCCGGTTGGGGAAGGTTGGACGTAAAGGCCTCGCGGGGTTCTTCGGTGTGATCAGTCACCCTGTGCCTCCTTCACTGCTTCGACGGTGCGGCCTGACCGCGGGGACGGCGGCAACTGTTGACCGGGAAGTGGTGGGACGGGATAGCCGCCTGCGAAGGCGTCGAAGTCCTCCGACTCGAGCTTCTTCTTGCGCTCGGCCTCCGCCTCTTCCCGCTTGATGCTCTTGGAATCGACCACCGTCGAGAACACGACCCACGCAAGCAGCAAGGCGATGATGGGCGCGAACATCACGAAGTACGAGGTGTTGCGGTTGAACTCGGGCAGCAACACCATGCCGGCGCCCATGAGCACCACCCAGCCGAGCCCCACCGGGATGAGGACCTTCCAGCCGAACCGCATGAACTGCTCATACCGGAAGCGCAATACGGAGCCACGGATCCAGACAAAGACGAACATCAGCAGCCAGATCTTGAGGATGAGCCACAGTGGCGGGAAGATGCCGCTGCTCAGGGTCTCGTACCCGGGCCAGTCATGCCACCACAGGGGGCGCCAGCCGCCCAGGAAGAGGGTGGACGCGACGGCCGAGACATTGATCATGTTCATGTACTCGGCCAAGAAGAACCACGCGAACTTCATCGACGAGTACTCGGTCATGAAGCCCGCCACCAGCTCTCCCTCGGCCTCGGGAAGGTCGAAGGGCAGGCGGTTGGTCTCCCCCACCATCGAGATCAGGTAGATCACGAAGGCGGGCAGCAACGGCAACGCCCACCACACGTTTTCCTGAGCATTCACGATCTGTTGGGTGCTCATGGCGCCCGAGAACATGAACACCGTCACGAGCGACAGGCCCATGGCCAGTTCGTAGGAGATGATTTGGGCCGTGGAGCGCACGGCGCCCATCAGCGGATACGTCGAGCCGGACGCCCACCCACCGAGCACGATGCCGTATACGCCCAAAGCCGCGGCGGCGAGGATGTACAGCACTGCCACGGGGAAGTCGGTCAGCTGAAGCGGCGTGACCTCCTGCGTGAAGGGGATGCGGGTGGCCGGGCCAAAGGGAATCACCGCGAAGATCAGCAACGCGGCGAAGACGGAGATCATGGGCGCGGCGATATACAGGACCTTCTCCGACGCGCGGACGGTGATGTCCTCCTTCATGAACAGCTTCGTGGCGTCCATGACGGACTGCAGCAGGCCGAACGGGCCGTGGCGGTTGGGGCCGGGGCGTTCCTGAAGGCGGCCGATGACGCGGCGCTCGAACCACACGGCAAACAGCACCGAGGTCAGCAAGAACACCAACACCAGCACGGCCTTGATGATGGAGATCCAGATCGAGTCACCCGCCAGGGAGTCCTCGAAGGCGGTGATGCACTGGCGCTGGATGTCGGTGATCGCGGCGGGATCGGCGACTCCGCACCGCTCCTGACCCGGCGTCAAGTCGATGGCCATGGGCAACGCGATCATGCGTCGACTCCCTTCACCAGGACGGTCTCGCCAGGCTGAGTGCCCAACTGCTGAGCAACCCACGAGCCGGGGGACTTGGTAGGCACCCACACCACGTCGTCCACCATGCCTGGGGTGACGGCGAGCGGCACTTCGATCGAGCCGCGACGCTTGCCCGTGATGGTGACGACGCCGTGAAGGCCAAGGCGCCGTGCGGTTGCCTCAGAGACGCGTGCGACGGCCATCCGGCCCGTGCCCGCGAGATAGGGCTCGCCGTCCTGCAACGCGCCTTCGTCGACCAGTTGGTGCCAGGTCGCGAGCACCAGTTCGCCGTCGACTCTCGACGCCGGCTGCGGCGCCGCAGGCGCGCGCTCCGCGGGAGCTGCGGGCCGATCCTTGGCCGCCGCGGCGCCCATCGACGCCAGTTCGGCGTTCACGGCGTCAACGGTGCCGGTGCCGAGGTCGACTCCCATCTGGCGTGCGAGAAGGTCAAGCACGCGGTGGTCGGACATCGCGTCTGTGCGAATCGCGGTCCCGAAGGCGCGCGGACGGCCCTCCCAGTTGACGAACGTTCCCGACTTCTCGCTCGGCGGCGCGACGGGCAAGACCACATCTGCGGCATCGGCCACTGCCGTGCGACGCACTTCGAGGCTCACCGTGAACGTGGCGGTCGCGATGGCCTTCAGCAGGTCCTCCGTGAGGTCGCTGTCGTCGACACCGCCGATCACCAGGCCATCCAGCGCCTTGGCGCCCGCGGCGGCGATGATCGCGTCGGCCTCGCGGCCCTTGGTGCGTGGCAAGGATGACGCACCCCACGCCGTGGCCACGGCGTTCCGACCCGAGGTGGTGACCACATCGCGCCCCCCGGGAAGCAGGCCCGGAAGGGCGCCCGCTTCGACGGCTCCGCGCTCGCCCGCGCGGCGGGGGATCCACGCGACCCTTGCCTTGGAGCGCTTGGCGAGCGCCTCCACGGCGGTGAGGGTGCCGACGGAACCGGCCGCGCGTTCACCGACGATGATGATCGCGCCCGGCTCGCGGAGGTCCTTGAACTCGGGTGCAGTGCCCTTGAGTGCAGCCAACGTGGCGGCCTCATGACCCGGCACCGTCGGCAACAGGGTGGCGCCCAGCTTCTCCGCGCCGCGGCTGAGGTGCGAAGCGACCGTGATGACCTTCCGACGTCCCGCAGCCTTCTTGAGCCGCAAGAACACCACGCCGCCCTCGTCCTCGGGCTCAAAGCCCACCAACAGCACCGTGGGCGCCTTCTCAAGGTCGGCGAACGTGACACCCAGGCCGGTTCCGGCGACGCTGGCGCCCAGGAAGGACTGCTCCTCATCGGAGGAGATCCGCGTGCGCGCGTCCACGTCGTTGGTGTCGAGCACCAGGCGCGCGAACTTGCCGTAGGCGTAGGCGTCCTCCATGGTGATGCGGCCGCCAGGCAGAACGCCCACGCCCTTGGCCTTCTTGTCGGCCGCGGTGCCGGTCTTTCCCGCTGCGGCCGCGAGACCCGCGGCGGCGGCGGCGAGCGCTTCCGGCCACGACGCCTCGACCAGTTCCCCGTCTTTGCGGACCATCGGCTGGGCGATGCGGTCGGCCTGGTTCTGCCAGGTGAATGCGAAGCGGTCCTTGTCGGTGATCCAGTCCTCGTTGACCACCGGGTCGTTGTCAGCCAGTCGGCGCAGAATCTTGCCGCGGCGGTGATCGGTGCGGATCGCGCTGCCGGAGCTGTCGTGCTCCGAGATTCCGGGACTGGACACCAGGTCGAACGGCCGCGAGCGGAACCGGTACGCCGCGCTTGTCAGGGCCCCCACGGGGCAAATCTGAATCGTGTTGCCGGAGTAGTACGAGCTGAAGGCCTTGCCCGATTCGTCCTCAGCGGCGGCGCCCACGGGGCCGTACCCGTCGAAGCCGAGCACATCCTCGTTGAACGTGCCGATCTGCTGCATGGCGCCGCGGTTCTGCAGGTCGATGAAAGTGTCGCCGGCGATCTCCTGCGAGAAGCGGGTGCACCGCTGGCACAGCACGCAGCGCTCCCGGTCCAGCAGGATCTCGCTGCTGAGCGCGAGCGGCTTTTCAAACACACGCTTGACGTCCACGAAGCGGCTCTCGGGCCGGCCGTGGCTCATGGCCTGGTTCTGGAGGGGGCACTCGCCGCCCTTGTCACACACCGGGCAGTCGAGCGGGTGGTTNNGGGCTGGCCACGTCCACGAGGCACTGGCGGCACGCGGCGACCGGCTTCAGCGCAGGGTGGTCGCAGAAGCGCGGGATCTCGATGCCGACCTGTTCGGCCGCACGGATGATCAGGGTGCCCTTCTCGACTTGCGCCTCGATGCCGTCGATCGTGACCGTCACCACATCGGTGGTGGCGGGAGCCTTGTCCGCGATCTCGCTCATGCGTTGGCCTCCTCAGCTGCCGAGTCGTAGTCAAACAGGGCCGAGGCCGCGTGGTCGAACGGGCATCCACCCTCCGTCACGTGACGCTCGTACTCCTCGCGGAACAGGTTCACGGAACTGATGACCGACGAGGTCGCGGCGTCTCCCAGAGCACAGAAGGCGCGTCCAGCGATCGAGTCACACGTGTCAAGCAGCTGCTGAATGTCGGCCATAGTGCCCTGGCCGGCCTCAAGCCTGCGCATGATCAGTTCGAGCCAATACGTGCCCTCGCGGCACGGGGTGCACTTACCGCAGGATTCGTGCTTGTAGAACTCTGTCCACCGTTCCACGGCCCTCACCACACACGTAGTGTCATCGAACATCTGCAGGGAACGGGTTCCCAGCATCGACCCAGCGGCCCCCACCGACTCGTAGTCGAGGGGGGTGTCAAGGTGCTCTTCGGTGAAGATCGGGGTGGAGGAACCGCCTGGCGTCCAAAACTTCAGCTGGTGACCCTCGCGCATGCCGCCAGCCATCTCAAGCAGTTCGCGCGCGGTGATGCCGAGCGGCGCCTCGTACTGACCTGGGCGCTTGACGTGCCCCGACAGCGAGAAGAACCCCATTCCCTTCGACCTCTCGGTTCCCATCGAGGCGAACCAGTCAACGCCCTTGGCGATAATCGGCGGCACGGAGGAAATCGACTCGACGCTGTTGACGACGGTGGGGCGGGCATACAGACCGGCGACGGCCGGGAACGGTGGCTTCAGCCGGGGCTGGCCGCGTCGGCCCTCAAGCGAGTCGAGCAGCGCCGTCTCTTCCCCGCAGATGTACGCGCCTGCACCCGCGTGGACCGTGATCTCGAGGTTGAAGCCCGTGCCCTTGATGTTGGTGCCCAGCCAGCCGTTGTCGCGAGCCTCCGCGACGGCCTTCATGAGCCGACGGTGGGCGTGAACGACTTCGCCGCGCACATAGATGAAGGCGTGATTGCAGCCGATCGCAAACGAGGTGATGACAATGCCCTCGATCACCGCGTGCGGGGTCGCCATCATGGTGGGGACATCCTTGCACGCCCCCGGCTCCGACTCGTCCGCATTGACCACCAGGTAGCGCGGCCCGCCGTCTGGTGCTGGCAGGAAACCCCACTTCATGCCCGTGGGAAAGCCCGCGCCGCCACGGCCGCGCAGGCCGGAGTCCTTGACGGCCTGGATGATGTCGGCCGGATCCATCGTGAGCGCCTTGGTGGCGCCCTCGTAGCCGCCGTTGGCCACGTAGGTATCGAGGTTCCACGAGTGGTCGAGTCCCCAGGTTTTGCTGAGAACGGGCGTCAGATCCGTCACTTGTCCTGCCCCTTCCAGCCCTGCTGCTTGGCGGTCTCGATGCCCACCAGCGACGAGGCGCCGGCCGAGATGCCCTCGTCGGCCCTGCCGTCGTCGAACCCTGCAAGCACACGGGAGGTCTCCTTGAAAGAGACCACCTTGTCCGCGCCGCGCGTGGGCACGATGTCCTTGCCCGCCAGGATGTCATCCACCAGCTGGAGCGCCGTCTCGGGAGTCATGTTGTCGAAGAACTCCCAGTTGACCATCACCACCGGGGCGTAGTCGCACGCCGCGTTGCACTCGAGGCGCTCAAGCGAGATCTTGCCGTCGGCGGTGGATTCGTCGTGTCCCACGCCAAGTCGCTCGGACATCTGGCGCCAGATCTCGTCGCCACCCATCACGGCGCACAGGGTGTTGGTGCACACTCCCACCTGGTACTTGCCATGGGGGCGGCGCTTGTACTGGGTGTAGAACGTGGCGACCGCACTCACCTCGGCGGACGTCAGGTGGAGCAGCTCTGCGCAGAACTGGATCCCGTCGGGGCTCACGAAGCCGTCGACGGATTGGACCAGGTGCAGCAAGGGCAGCAGCGCCGAACGCTCGACCGGGTAGCGGCCGACGATATCGGCGGCATCGGTAGCCAACTGCTTCGCGGTGGACTCGTCGTAGGTCATCGGTCGACGCCTCCCAGGACCATGTCGATGGTGGCGATCGCGACCACAACGTCGGCCACCTGGCCGCCTTGAGTGAGCATCGACAACGCCTGCAGATTGTTGAA
>DGBM01000027.1:4088-4360 GCA_002384765.1 Demequinaceae bacterium UBA4004 | reverse complement strand
CTGGGCACGAGTGTAATCGAACGCATGTTCGATGAGCGACGACACGCCGCTATCGGCGCGGCGGAATGATCATGCGGGGATCGCGGCCCGCGCGCACCGCAGGATCCACATCCATTTGGTCGCACAGCGCGTGCCAGACGTCGCGCGGAGCAATGCCCTTATCGAGCGCCTGTTGCGCCGTCAGGGAGTCGAGCGACGTGAGCGCCATCTCACGACACAGCGTGGGCGCGTACTCCTGGCCGAAAGCCACCGCGACGGCGTCGCGGAACTCG
>DGBM01000027.1:0-4002 GCA_002384765.1 Demequinaceae bacterium UBA4004 | reverse complement strand
GGAGGCGAGCAGTTCGCTCGAGGCTTCCTTCTGGCCGCGCTCTACCTCGCTCAGGTACCCGAGAGAAACGCGGGCCTGGGAGGAGATATCGCGAAGCGTCTTGCCTTGGCCAAGACGAGCGTCACGGAGCACGTCGCCAAGTTCATTGCGCAGGACAGGCATTCGTGCTCCCTTCATCGTGCTTGCATCGTGCATGTCTACTCCAACGCAGACTACCGCAGGGGTGTTCCCGCAAACGAGTCTGAATTCACGAATGTGGCAACCTCGACAGCATCGCCTCCAGGTGTGACAGCGCTGCAGCGACCGCACCGTGGCGCACGTCGTCCCTGTCGCCGTCGAGATGAACGGTGGTGACGCGCTCCCCCTGCGGGCCCACCACGGCGATGACGACGGTCCCAGGAGGCTTGCCCCCGTGGGCGTCAGGGCCAGCTACGCCGGTGGTCGCGACCGCAACGTCGGCGCCCATGCGGCTGCGCGCCCCGCGTGCCATCGACGTGGCCACCGCGTGACTGACGGGGCCATCGGTCTCGAGCAGCCGCCTGCTCACGCCCAGTTGCCGGTGCTTTGTCTCGGCGTCGTACGCGACGATGCCGCCCTTGACAACGGCGGACGCCCCAGGCACGTCCACCAGCGCGGAACACACCAGCCCGCCCGTCAGGGACTCCGCCGTGGCGATGCTCACTCCCGCATCACGGGCCAGGGCGACCACTCGGGCCGCTTCAGCCCGCATTTCCGCTCGGGTCCACGCTGTCGGCCACGACTGACCCGGGTGCTGGGGGTGCGACGCGGTGACGCCTCGCCACACCAAAGATGCGCCACCCATAGTCGAGCCCGGTCACCACGGCAGCCACCACCGAGACCAGCAGCAGCCACCATCCGAGTGTGTCCACCCAGGCGGCCGTGGTGGGCAGCAGCAGGAAGAAGATCGCCGCGACCTGCAGCGCGGTCTTGGCCTTTCCCCCGAACGATGCGGGGATGACGACGTCGCGGGCGACGGCCAGGCGACCCACCGTGACGGAGATCTCTCGCACCGCGATGATGATGATCGGCCA
The DNA here is from genome assembly GCA_002384765.1 of Demequinaceae bacterium UBA4004. The sequence continues at coordinate 2,950 of DGBM01000027.1, read as the reverse complement.
CCACGGCGTCTCGTGGTCGAACGCCAGAAAGCCAAGCGCGGCCAACACCAGCGCCTTGTCCGCGAGGGGGTCTGCCAGCTTTCCGAAGGCCGTGACGGCTTGCCAGCGACGCGCCAGGTAGCCGTCCAAGGCGTCGGTCGCGGCGGCAAACACGAAGATGCCCCACCCGAGCCAACGCCACCCTGCCTGCGAGTCGCCGGACTCGACGAGGCACACAAGCATCACCGGCACCGCGATGAGCCGCAGCACGGTGAGCAGATTCGGGACCTCTCGCAACACGACTTCACCCTATCGGTGGGACGTCTCGGCCACGCGCCGTACACGGATTCACCGGGTATTGCTGCACATGGGAGACACTTGCCTCATGGCCCAGCCCGTTCCGCCCACCCAGTCCCCGGGCACTCGAGGCCGCTTTGTGGTGGTGGCGGGCGTCGTCGGAGTCGTTGCGATGATCGGCGCGAGCGCCGCAGCCGCCGCGCGGATACCCGGGCTCGCAACCGCGGCAGCCCAGACTCCCCCTGCGGTCACCGTGGCCGCCGAGCCTCCGCCGCCTCCCGCACGCGTGGCCGTGAAGGAACCCCCCATCCGTCCGGTCGACTTCACCCTCGTCGCCGCGGGCGACGTCCTCCCCCACGGCCCCGTGGTGGCGTCGGCCACCACCTCGTCGGGCTATGACTTCACTCCCCTCATGGCGGGCGTGCAACCCTACATAGCGGGCGCCGACCTGGCGCTGTGCCACATGGAGGTTCCCGTGGTGCCGCCGGGCGTGGCGCCCTCGGGCTACCCCCTGTTCGGCTCCCCGCCCGAGATGGTCAGAGACCTCGCCGCCGTCGGCTGGGACGGCTGCTCCACCGCGTCCAACCACAGCGTCGACAGGAATTTCGCTGGCGTCACCTCCACGCTCGACACGATGGATGAGTACGGACTGGGGCGCGCCGGCACCGCGCGCACGGCTGACGAGGCGGCGGCGGTCCAGATGTACGAGGTGTCCGAGGGCGAGCGCACCATCAAGGTGGCCCACATCTCTTACGCGTACGGGCTCAACGGCCTGCCCAAACCCTCCGGCATGTCGTGGTCGGTGAACACGTTCGACGCCGATGCGGCCGACGCCACGCCCATCATCGCGGCGGCGCAGGCGGCTCGCGACCAGGGCGCCGATGTGGTGGTCGCGTCGGTGCACTGCTGCGTCGAGTACCGCACGGAGCCCACGGCCGCACAGCGCTCGTTGGCGGAGAAGATCGCCGCGTCCGGCCTGGTGGACCTGTACATCGGGCACCACGCGCACGTTCCGCAACCCATCGAGAAACTCCCGGGCGGGCCGTACGGCAACGGCATGTGGACGGCGTTCGGCCTGGGCAACTTCCTGTCAAACCAATACGCCGAGTGCTGCACGGCGAACAGCACGTCGGGCGTCTTGCTCACTGCCACCTTCGACATCGACCTTGACGGCACGGTGACCGCGTCCGTGGAGTGGACCGCGACCACCGTCGATCGGGGAGACCATCACGCGATGCATGTGCTCACGGATGTCCCGGGCGGCGTGGGATCCCTGTCGCAGGCTGAGGTGGCGGCGCGCCACCAGCGGGTAGCGGATGCCGTCGGAAGCCAGGCCCCGGAACGCACCGCGCCGCCCTCTGCCCTGTCGGACGGCGTGATGACCGAGTCACGGGTCGGCGCCGTCGCAACGGCTGCCCAGACCTCCGCGTCGTCGCGCTAGGAGCCGGCCGCGTGCAGCGGCGGCAAGTCGAAGGGGTTGTCGTGTTCCTGCGGGCGCGGGTCGATGAGGCTTTCGGTGAAGTCGATGCCTAGCCGGAGCGCGGCCGATGCGGGCTGCGCGACGCCAAAGAGCCAGCCTTGGCCGTAGCGCCAGCCGCAACGGGAGAGGAAGTCCGCCTGCGACTCGGTCTCGATGCCCTCCGCAATGGTCGCGAGCCCCAGCTCGCGCGCCAAGGCGCCGAGCGCCCGTGACACGCGGGCGCCCGCCGGGTCCTCGGGGATGCCTGCGACGAACGACATGTCGAGCTTCACGCCCGACACAGGCAAGTCACGCAGGTAGCTCAGCGGCGAGACGCCGGTGCCGAAGTCGTCAAGCAGGATCGGCACGCCCGCGTTGCGAAGCTCCGTGAGCTCGTGGCGAATGCGGGTGTTGGGCGCGACCATGGACGCTTCGGTCAGTTCGACGACGAGTCGTTGCGGGCTGAGATGGTGGTGCGCAATCGCGCCGAGGATCGCGTTGGCGAACTCGCTGTCGCCCAGCTGCTCCGCCGAGACGTTGAGCGACACCCAGGTCGCTGGCGAAGGACACTGCGTGAGGAAAACTGCCGCCTGCTCCACGAGGTTGGTCCCCAACTGAGTGGCCACCTTGCGATCGTCAAGAAGCCCCAGGAACGCTCCCGGCAGGAGCAGCCCGCGTGTGGGGTGCTGCCATCGCACGAGCGCCTCGTAGCCGACAACGGTGCGCGTCGCGAGCTCCAGCACCGGCTGGTAGTGGAGCACCAGGTCGCCGCGGTCGATCGCTCGTACCAACTCCCCAGCGAGTGCACTCTGATTCTCGGTGGTGACGCGCATCGAGGGTTCATACACCTCGGTGCGCGACTTCCCCATGGCCTTCGCGCGATACATGGCGGCGTCGGCAGCGCCCAAAAGGCTGGGGGCGCCGCCCTCGATGGTGTCGTCGTCGGCAATGGCGATGCCAACGGAGGCGTGAAGGTGGAGCTGGTGTCGCTTGACCTGGAGGGGGCGCTTGAGCCCTAGATGTATGGATGAGGCGATGTNNNACCAAGGCGTTGTCGCCGGTCGCGTGACCAAACCGGTCGTTGAGGCCCTTGAAGCCATCCAGGTCAACCGCGATCACGCCGACCCGGTGGGCCGCGTCGGGCTGTTCGAGCACACGCTGCAACACGTCTTGCATGAGGGTGCGGTTCGCCAGGCCGGTGAGGGGGTCGTGCAT
>DGBM01000146.1 GCA_002384765.1 Demequinaceae bacterium UBA4004 | reverse complement strand
CATCGAGGAATACCCCGTGCCAAAGTCGTCGATCGACAATTGGAAACCGTCGAGCCGGAGTCTCGTGAGGACCTCGAGCGACCCCGCCTCGTCGGCCACAGCGCTGGTCTCCGTGACCTCCAGCACGACCCGCCCTGGCGGGACGTGGGCGAGGGAGCATGCCGCGAGAAGCCGCTCGCCCAATTCAGGACCGGTGAGTTCGGTTGCGGAGATGTTGATCGCAAGGTGTTCGGTCGTATGGAACCGCGACCGGGCGAACCACGCGAGCGCGGTCGCACTCACGCGGTCAGTGACGAGTCCCACCAGCCCGAGACTCTCGGCTCGCGGGATGAACGCGGTGGGAGGGATGAGGCCGAGCTGGGGATGATGCCAGCGCACCAGGGCCTCATATCCGGCAACGTTGCCGTCACGGCACGAGACCTTGGGTTGATACACCACTGACAGGTGATCGCCCTCGGCGGCGTCGCGGAGTTCCCGCGCGAGCGTGGGCGCGTCCCACGAGTCGATGATGCTCACACTCGGCTCGGGCGCTTCCCTGGCGTGCGCGCCGGCGTTGAGCACGTTGGCGACATCCGCCCTGCGGAAGGGCTTCTGGAGCACGCCCCCGTACGCGAGCCCGCTTGCTGCCGCGAATTGCCTGGCAGAATCAAGAATCTTGCTGCCCATCCCGCTGGCAATCACCACGATGGCGTCGGATTCCATCTCCGCAAGCCTCTTCAACACGGCAAGACCGTCGACCTCGCCCATCACCAGGTCCACCACCGCAAACGTGGGCTCCCAGTCGCGCGCCAGCGTGTAGAACTCCTCGGGGCTGTCCGTGACCTTCGCTTCGAAACCCGCGGCCCGCGAATGGGCGACCATCACTGCGCCGACGAGGTGATCGTCGTCGATGATGAGGACTCTGCCACGAGGGTTCAAGGGGCTCACGACGCTTCCGATCTGGGGGGCAGAATCAACTCGCCCACGCGGTGTAAGAGGTCTTGAGCCGAATACGGCTTGGTGAGGAGGTGTACTCCGGGGTCAAGCCTGCCGTTGTGCAGCACCACGTTCTCCGTGTACCCGGACGCGTACAGGGTGGGCGTGCCCGGCCGCAGTTCGACTACCGCATCCGCGAGCTCCCGGCCGGTCATTCCTCCTGCCATGATGACGTCCGTGAACAGCAGATCGACCCGATCCATCGACTGCAGGACCTCGAGCGCCTCCGGCCCGGACCCCGCCTCGACCACCTCGTAGCCGCTCGATCGCAACCGATCCACGGCAAACCGACGCACCAGGTCGTCGTCTTCGGCTACCAGGATCTTGCCGGAGGCGACGTGCTGACGGCGGGCCGATGTCGACGGGGCGGCGGGCGCGGCGGCGGTGGTGGCGACGGGGAGATAGATCTTGAAGGTGCTCCCCTGGCCGGTTTCGGAATACACCGTCACGTGTCCGCCGCTTTGCTTGACAAAGCCCCAGACCATGGCGAGTCCCAGGCCCGATCCCTGTCCCATCTCCTTGGTCGTGAAGAACGGGTCGAAGAGTTTTCCGATGTCCAGGGGCGAGATTCCCTCGCCGGAATCGGTCACCGATGTGACGACGTACGTGCCAGGCGACACCTCGCCATGTGAGGTGACATACGTCTCGTCAAAGGTGGTGTGTGACACCTCGATCATGAGCGCGCCGCCGTGGGGCATCGCGTCTCGAGCGTTGATCGCGAGGTTGAGCACGGCGTTGTCGAATTGTCCCGGATCTACCTCGGCCAGGAACTGGCCTCGCGCTGAGGTCACCTGCAATGCGATGTGGTCGCCGAGAGTGCGCCGCAACAACGGCTCGAGACCGAGCAACTTCTCGGACAGGTCCACCGATCGCGGCTCCAAGGGTTGGCGGCGCGCGAACGCGAGAAGTCGGTGCGTCAACTCGGCGCCCCGCTCGGCGGCGGTCCCGATCATCGTGACCATCTCGCGCGCCTCGCCTTGGACCGCGTCATCGTCTGCCAAGGCATCGGCGCCGCCCAGCACCACTGTCAGGAGGTTATTGAAGTCGTGCGCGATTCCGCCCGTGAGTTGGCCTATGGCCTCCAATCGCTGAGACTGGGACAATTGCTCAGAAAGGCGCCGCACCTCCGTGATGTCGCGCGCAAATATCGTGAGGCCCACGGCGCTCGGGGCGATCGAAATATCGATCCACATGTCTAGGGTTTCGACGCGGTACGTCAGATGCTCAGGAGTGCCATGGTTCATGGCCCGCTCCATCACGCGGTATGGCTCGCTCAACTTGAAGCCCGGGCCGACATCGTCGAGCACGTGCCCCACAAGCTCTTCTCGCGTGCGGCTCAGGAGTCGCTCGGCACTTGAGTTGATGTAGATGATCCGCCAATCCCTGTCGATGGCACAGACGGCTTCGCTCATGCTTTCTAAGATGATCTCGCGATCGGCGGCGAGTTTGTCCGCCTCCTCGCGCAGATGTCGATTCGCGTCGACGTTGATGGAGGTGCCCCACCACCGGACGATCGTGCCTGCATCGTCTAGTTCAGGCTGGGCGGCCAAGTGGTGCCATCTGTACACGCCGTCCGCTCCCCTGACCCGGTACTCAATGTCGTAGGCCTTACCCGTCTCGAGGGATTCTGTCCACGCGGCAACCACGGCGTCGAGGTCCCGCGGATCGACCGCAGAACTCCACTTGTCACCCAGCAGGCCTTCGGGTGCCGATCCGGTGTATTCCACCAGCGCATCGTTGAAGTATTCGATATTGCCTTGTGGGTCGGCGGTCCACACGATGATGGGCAGCGACCGCGTCAACTGTGCGAGCCGGTTGTGTTGGTCAGACGCCGCGAGTTCCGCTTGCTTCCAGGTCGTGATGTCCTGGACCGTGCCGTGGACGCTGGCCACCGAGTCCTCACCCAGGCGAACCCTCTCGCCCATTTTCACAACCCATCGCGGTGCGCGCCCTGGCGGGTTGATGCGCAGCTCCTCACGGAAGGGGATTCCACGTTCCCACGCTGCGTCGACGCTCTCCATCAGCACCTTGGCGTCCGTCGGATCCAGTTGTCCCAGAACCTCGCTCGTCAGTGGGCGCATTCCGGGGGTGAATCCGTGCATCTCGGCGGCTGTCTCCGACAGAGTCATGCGGTCGTCGTCTACGTCGATCGACCACGTGCCGATCGCGGCGATCTCGCTCGCTGCGGCCAGCATGCGCTTATCTGCCGCGCGGTCCTCTTCGATGCTGTGAAGCGCCCGGAGCCACTTGGTATTCTTTACGTCGCGGTCCACCAATACGTTGACCACCACCAGCGCCAGGCCGATGATCACCGTGTTCACCCCGCGTTCGATAAGCCTTTCCGCGGCCCCTTCTGGCGGGGCATTCGAGAGATTGATGAGAGCCCCGAGCCACGTGAGCGCAACTGCTCCGAGCGTCGTCCACACCACGGTCTTGACAGACCGAGATAGCCCGGCCACGAGAACCACGGCCACGTAGAGGCCAGCCACGGTGTGACTGGCGAAAAGCATGACGTCCGCCGCGAAGATGGTGAGGGTTGCGGCCACCCCGAAGGTCGCAAGGAGCACCCTTCGCAGACTTATCGGCGCTCGCTCGCGGCCCGTCACGGCGTGCCCACCGATTCTCGCGTGAGGGTATCGACCTGACCGTTTGACACCGCAGATACTCGTACTCGCTCGCACACGAACATACAGTTCATACTAGGAGCGATCTTCACTCAAANNTGTGAGATCAAGCACAGACCAGCGGGGATGATCTGCTCAGGGTTCAGCGGAAATGAATGGTGCGAACGCGGCTCATCGCCGAGTGGTGTGCCACAATGAAGGCGATGTACACCGCAATCATCATTCCGTAGCGCGTCGGGAACCCCGACGCGCAGCCTCCCGACGTCTTGGGGGGCTTTTTTGTTGGGATGATGGCAGCGCGGAGCACCTTTGGAACGAGGAGACGACCATGGCGGATCTCACCGTCGAGATCTACGACACCACCCTGCGTGACGGCGCCCAGCAAGAGGGCATGAACCTCTCGGTGGCCGACAAGATGGCGATAGCGGCACTGTTGGACGAACTCGGCGTGGGCGTGATCGAGGGCGGCTGGCCAGGAGCCGTCCCCAAGGACACCGAGTTCTTCGCTCTCGTCAACAAGGAACTCACCTTTGCCCACGCCCAGTTCGCGGCGTTCGGCATGACGCGGCGCGGCGGCACCACCGCGGCCAACGACCCGCAGGTGAGGGCACTGCTCGACTCCGAGGCGCCCATCGTGACGCTGGTCGCCAAGTCCGACATTCGCCACGCGGAGCGCGCGCTGCGTGTCAGCGGCGATGAAAACCTGAGGATGATCGAGGAGACGGTCGCGTTCCTGGTTGATGAGGGACGCCGGGTCATCCTGGACGCCGAGCACTTCTTTGACGGTTACCGCTTTGACGGGGACTACGCGGTGAAGGCGTTGCTGGCCGCTCAGGCGGGGGGAGCGTCGGCGCTGGTGCTATGCGACACGAACGGCGGCATGCTCCCCGACGACGTCACCCGCATCGTCACCGATGTGGCTTCCCGCACCGACTGCGCCCTCGGCATGCACGCGCACAACGATTCGGGCTGCGCGGTGGCGAACACCATGGCGGCGGTCGCGACCGGCGTCACCCACGTGCAGGGCTGCGTCAACGGCTACGGCGAGCGCACCGGCAACGCCGACCTCATAGCAGTGGCCGCGAACCTCGAGATCAAGCGCGGCATGATCGCGCTCAAGGGCGACGGACTCAGGGAGTCCACCCGCATCGCCCACGCGATCTCCGAGATCACCAACATCGCGCCGTTCCCTCGCCAGCCGTACGTGGGCGCGTCGGCGTTCGCGCACAAGGCCGGACTGCACGCCTCCGCGATCAAGGTGGACCCGGACCTCTACCAGCACACGGATCCGTCTCGCGTGGGCAACGACATGCGCATGCTGGTGTCGGAAATGGCCGGCCGCGCCTCCGTCGAGCTCAAGGGCAAGGAGCTGGGTTTCGACCTCGCCGGCCAGTCCGAGCTGCTGGGCCGCGTCACCGACCGCGTCAAGAACGCGGAGGCCGCCGGCTACACCTTCGACGCGGCCGACGCCTCGTTCGATCTGCTGCTCCGCTCCGAGATCGGCGGCATGCCCTCCTATTGGACCGTCGAGTCATGGAAGGTGAACGTCGCGTCCGCCCCCTCCGACCCGACCGACGCGGACGCGGAAGCCGTTGTCAAACTGCGCATGGGAGGCGACCGCCGGGTCACCACCGTCGGCGAGGGCAACGGACCCGTCAACGCGCTGGACCACGCTCTGCGCGGGGCGCTCACATCGGTGTACCCCGAGATCGAACGGTTCGAGCTGACCGACTTCAAGGTGCGCATCATGGACGCGTCGCACGGCACGGACGCCGTGACGCGCGTGCTCATCACCACGGTGGATACCGAGACGGGCATCTCGTGGCGCACCGTGGGCGTGGGGCCCAACATTATTGAGGCTTCATGGGAGGCGCTCACCGATGCGCTGCTCTACGGGCTCCTCAAGGCAAACGTCGCGCCCCACTAGTGCGTCATCGGCCGCCGGCGGGCGGGCGGCTCCTGGCGAGAGGGGACAATGGACACCGTGCATGGTGAATACAAGATTCCTGGTGGCAAGCTCGTGGTCGCCGACATCGAGACGCACGGCGACGGCGCCGATGCCGCGGTGAGTGGCGCGGTGATTTCGGGGGACTTCTTCTTGGAACCTCCGGAGGCGCTACCAGCCATGAACGCGTCGCTCGTCGGCCTGCCCGCCACCGCATCGGTAGCGGACATGACGGCCGCGCTGACGCGCGCGGCGGGGCCCGGCGCCCAGCTCATCGGCTTCAGTCCCGAGGCGGTCGCGATCGCGGTGCGGCGTGCCCTGGGCCACGCCACCAGTTGGCACGACCACACGTTTGACGTGATCCACGACGTGCCGCGCGAGCCGCACCTACAGATGGCGCTCGACGACGTGCTCGCCAAGGAGGTTGGCGCGGGCAGGCGCGGCCCGGCCCTGCGGATCTGGGAGTGGGAGCGCAACACCGTCGTGATCGGCTCCTTCCAGTCCGTGCGCAACGAGATCGACCCCGAGGGTGCGGCCGCGCACCACATCACCGTGACGCGTCGCGTCTCGGGCGGCGGCGCGATGTTCATCCAGCCGGGCAACACCATCACCTACTCCCTCTACGTACCCACCTCCCTGGTGGAGGGGCTGAGTTTTGAGCAGTCGTACGCGTTTCTGGACGACTGGGTGCTCGGGGCGTTGCGCCAGCTCGGGATTCGGGCCACCTACGTGCCGCTCAACGACATCGCTTCGCCCGCGGGCAAGATCGCGGGCGCCGCGCAGAAGCGGTACACCTCGGGCGCAGTCCTTCACCACGTCACCATGGCCTACGACATCGACGCCGACGCGATGCTGCAGGTGTTGCGCATCGGCCGGGAGAAGCTGTCGGACAAGGGCACCAAGAGCGCCAACAAGCGCGTGGACCCGTTGCGCAGCCAGACCGGCATGACGCGCGAGGCGATCATCGAGTCGTTCCTGGGTCACTTCGCGTCGCACTACACGACGGTTGCGGGCGCCGTGACCGACGCGGAGGTCGAGAAGGCTCACGTCCTCGTCGGGCAGAGGTTCTCCACGCCGGAGTGGATCAACGTGGTCCCTTAGACGACAGCCCCCTAGACGACGGCGTTACCTACCACGAGGCCGATGCCGTAGGTGATGGCCATGGCGGTCGTGCCGCCGATCATGTTGCGGATGACCGCCCGGGGAACTGGTGCGTATCCCACCCGAGCGGACGCGTATCCGGTGCCCGCCAGCGCCGCCAACACGGCGACAAAGGTGACCGGGATGCGCAGGTGGTCGGGGAGCAGCAGGATGGTGAGCAACGGCGCGATGCCACCGAGAGTGAACGCGATCAGGGACGCAATGCCGGCAGCGAGCGGATTCGTCAACTCGTCCGGGTCTATCCCGAGGTGCATTTTGGCGTGAATCGTCAGCGGATCGTGGTTGTGTTGTTCCCTGGCGGCCTGCCGGGCGGTGGTCTCCGACATTCCGGTTTCCATGTTGAGCCGCACCAACTGCTCGAGTTCCCACTCGGGGCGGGCGTGCTGCCAGATGCGTTCCCTCGCCAGTTGGGCGTCCTCGGCGTCACGCTGGCTGGACACCGACACGTACTCGCCCACGCCCATCGACAGCGCACCCGCCGCGATGCCCGCCATGGCGGCCGTGAAGATCACGTTCGCGTCCGTCGTCGCGGCGGCGACACCCACCAGCAGGGCGGCAATCGACACAATGCCGTCGTTCGCTCCCAGCACTCCGGCGCGCAACCAGTTCAGTCGCGAGGAGATATCTGCCTCGTCGGGACCGCGGAACAGATCCGCCTTGTGCGTGGATTTTGCCATGAGCAGAAGATTACCGTCGCGCGGGCCCGGCAACCACAAAGGGTGCCCTTCGTTGGGGTGCCGCGCGCCTTGTGGATTAGGCGCGGCGTTGACCCATCACGGCGGTGCCCACGCGCACGATCGTCGCACCCTCCGCTATCGCCCACTCGAGATCAGCGGACATGCCCATCGACAGTTCCCAGGCGTCCTTCAACGGTAGTTCGCCGCGCTCGGACTTGACCAGCGCCTCGTCGCGAAGGGCGCTCAGCCGCGCGTACCCTGCGCGCACCGCCGACTCGTCGGGCGAGTTGAGGCCGATCGTCATGAAACCGATCACCGTGAGCGCGGGCAAACCCTGCACCTTCGCCCCCAGGGCGAGCGCCTCCTCCGGAGACACCCCGGCCTTGGTGGATTCGCCGGAGACGTTGACCTGGATCATCACATCCAGTTGTCGCTCGGCCTCGACGCACAGCCGTGACAGTCGCTCGGCCAGCCGGAGCGAGTCGACGGTCTGTACGCAGTCCGCCCATTGCACCGCAATGGCGGCCTTGTTGCGTTGCAGTTGACCGATCACGTGAATCTTCGCGCCCGCGCTCCTCAGGGCCGCACCCTTGGCATCGAGTTCCTGCATCCGCGACTCGCCCACGATTCTCGCGCCCGCACGTACCACCGCGACAGCCGCGTCGGCGTCGGCCGTCTTGGTGGCCACCAACAGCCGGACACCGGAGCCCAAGCGACCGCTCATCGACTCGGCGGCGTGGATGCGCGCCTTGACGCCGGCGATGCGCGCCGCAAGCTCGGGTGTGGTGGGGTCGTCGACCACTTAGGAGTCCTTCGCGATCGGTCCCACCACGGCGCGCGTGATGCGTACCAGGTCGCGGGGGGATAAGCCGATGTCGAGGCCGCGCCGGCCGCCGGACACGTAGACCGTGTCGTACAGGTCGGCGGTCTCGTCGAGCGCCGTGGGCAGCGGTTTGCGTTGCCCGATGGGGGAGATGCCGCCCACCACGTAGCCAGACGAACGTTCCGCGTCCGCCGGTGGTGCCATCCGCGCCTTCTTGCCGCCCAGCGCGTGTGCAAGAGCCTTGAGGTCCAGCTGTCCGCTCACGGGAACGATGCCCACGCACAGCCGGTCGTCCACGTAGGCGCACAGGGTCTTGAAGACCTGGCCCGGATCCACGCCCAGTGCGGCGGCGGCCTCGAGGCCATAGCCCAGGTCGCTTGCGGGGTCATGCTCGTAGGCGTGCAGGGTGTGCGCGGTGTGCGTGGCAACCAGCGCCGCCACGGCGGGCGTGGCTGCGTGCGCGTGCTTGTCCGCATGCTTCGACATGGCTCCATTGTGCCGCCGCCGACCACTCCTGTGATCGAGCCGTCGCGTCAGCACCGCAAATCGACTGTCGTCTCGGCTGGCGTGCGGGGGCACGGAAGCGATTGTCGTTTCGCGGTGCTCACGCGACGCGGCACGCTCGAGTTGACGCGGCACGCTCGAGTTGACGCGGCTGGCCGGTAGTGTGTCGGCGTGAACACGGACAGCCTGCCAGCGGTCGACATGTGGACCGACGGCGCCTGCAAGGGCAATCCCGGCATTGGTGGCTGGGGAGCGTGGATGCGCTTCGGCGACCATGAAAAGGAGCTGTCAGGGGGCGCGGCCCACACCACCAACAACGTCATGGAGCTGACGGCGGTGATCGAGGGGCTCAAGGCGCTCAACGAGCCGTGCTCCGTCACGTTGCACGTGGACTCGACGTACGTCATGAACGGCATCAATACCTGGATCGCGGGTTGGAAGCGCAACGGCTGGAAGACCGCAGCCAAAAAGCCGGTCAAGAACCAGGAACTGTGGCAGGAGCTCGACGCGCAAGTCGCCCGTCACCAGGTCTCTTGGGTCTGGGTGAAGGGCCACGCCGGGGACCCAGGCAATGAACGTGCCGATGAACTCGCCAACAGGGGCGTCGACGAGGTGCGTGCGCGGGCCTAGTCGCGGGCGCTAGCCGGTCAGCGGCCGGCACCACTTGCTCGATGAAGCCAGGCACGAGCGGATCGGTGGTCCGCCACGCATGTACACGAGGAAAGATGGAAGTACTTGCGAGGAATCGGGATTATAGGAGTATGAGCAATCCCCTCCCCACAGTGTCTAACTCGATCACCGTTCGGCTCGAGCTTCCGGCTCGGCCCACGGCCGTGAGCGAACTCACCACCGTCATTGAGAGCATCGGGGGACTGGTCACCGGGCTGGACGTCACGGCCTCCGGTCATGAGCGACTGCAGGTGGATGTGACGGCGGCGGCACGGGACGCCGATCATGCCGATGCGATCGTGGTAGCGATGCGCGCCGTCCACGGTGTGGAGATCGGCAAGGTGAGCGACCGCACGTTCCTGATGCACCTGGGCGGCAAGCTCCGCATCGAATCCAAGGTGCCGATCCGCAACCGCGACGACATGTCCATGGTGTACACGCCGGGGGTGGCGCGGGTGTGTATGGCGATTGCCAAGAACCCCGACGATGCCCGCAGGCTGACCATCAAGCGCAACACGATCGCGGTGGTGACCGATGGGAGCGCGGTGCTGGGTCTGGGCAATATCGGCCCGCTGGCCGCCATGCCCGTCATGGAGGGCAAGGCGGCCCTGTTCAAGCGGTTCGGCGGCATCGACGCCTTCCCCATTTGCCTCGACACTCAGGATGTCGATGAGATCGTGGCGGCGGTCAAGGCCATCGCACCCGTCTTCGCGGGCATCAACCTCGAGGACATTTCTGCCCCGCGGTGCTTTGAGGTCGAGGCGCGGCTACGTGCCGAACTCGACCTCCCGGTCTTCCACGACGACCAGCACGGCACCGCGATCGTGGTGCTGGCCGCGCTGCGCAACGCCCTGCGGGTGGTTGGCAAGGACCTGAGCACGGTGAGGATCGTGCAGAGCGGAGCCGGCGCCGCCGGTACCGCGGTCCTGAAGCTGCTGATGAAGGCGGGCGCCACCGACATCGTGGTTGCCGACCGCCGCGGCGCAATCCACAGTGCGCGCGAGGATATCGCCCGCAATGGGCACGAGAATCTGATCTGGCTCGCCGAGAACACCAACAAAGCAGGGGTCCAAGGCACGCTCAAGGAAGTCATCGCCGGGGCCGACGTCTTCATCGGCGTCTCGGCGCCCAACCTGCTCACCGGCGACGACATCGCCACCATGAACCATGACGCGATCGTGTTCGCCTTGGCCAATCCCGATCCCGAGGTGAATATCGCTGAAGCCTCGAAGCACGCGGCCGTGGTCGCTTCAGGACGCAGCGACACCGCCAACCAGATCAACAACGTGCTGGCCTTCCCCGGCGTGTTCAGGGGACTGCTCGACGCCCAGAGTCACGAGGTGACCGACGACATCCTGTTTGCGGCCGCCAACGCCCTTGCGAACATCATCGGCGAGGACGAACTCAACGCGGCCTACATCGTGCCCAGCGTCTTCCACCCGGACGTTGTCAAGGTGGTGGCCGCTGCGGTCGAGGCAGCGGCAAGAGCGGGGATGGTAGCTTCGACCGCGTGACGCGGGCCGTGCACAGCGCGCCATCACGTGTGCGCACTCTAAGAGCGGGCCGCCTCGCCAGCGGGTGAGCCGACTGACGCTCGCATGTGGTCCACGGAGGCGACGATGCGGGACCGAAGGTCCGCACCGCGCCTGGCAAAGTTTGCCTGAAGTTCCGCGTACTCGCGCTTGCCTTCGAGCGTCTCGACGGCGATCGGCTCCAGGCCGTACCCCGAGACGTCGTAGGGCGAGGCCCGCAAGTCCACCCTGCGAATTTCAAGGGCCATGCCGAAGGCTTCGAGTTCAAGTTCAGAGGGGATCGCCGGCGCCAACTTCATCGCCCACCGATACAGGTCCATGTTGGCGTGCAGGCATCCAGGTTGCTCAAGATCGAGCTGGGTGGCGCGCGTGGGCTGCAGCGCGTTCAGCGGCGCAGCTTCGGGTGTGAAGAAGCGGAACGCGTCGAAGTGTGAGCAGGAGATCGGGTTAGCCTCGACAACGGCGTCGGTCCCGGCCCGGCCCAGACGCAGGGGGAGTGGGTGGCGGCGGTCCTCGCCTGCGCGGTACACCATCGCCCACTCGTGAAGACCGAAGCAGCCAAGCCGTGCCGGCCGAGACGCGGTGGCAGCCAACAGTCTCGTGATGTGGGCGACACCCTCGCCGCGTGCCTCCAGGAAGGCGTCGAGATCAACCGATGTGCCGCGCGCCTCAGTGCGGTAGAACTTCCAGCCGGCGTGTTCGGGGGCGTCTTCGAGGACGGTTCCGGCACCCGGGTGCCAGCGCCGCAGGCGCGATGGCCTGGTGGGGTAGTACTCGTAGAGAAAGTCTTCGATGGCGTGCTTCTCGCCTCGGCCGGCGCGGTGGCGGTGTCCGGCGGTCAGTGCGTCGGCGCGGTCTGCGTGCGCCGATGCGAGCGGTTCCCACTCGGAGCGGGGGAGCACGGTGGCGCTCGCGTGAATCACCCACCCATTGTCTCAGCGCTTGTTCGGAGAGACCGCACGGGTGAGCCGCCGCGCCCGCTGCCTCCCGGTGCCGAGGCGATCCGGGAGGCAGTGACCAAGAAGGTGACTAGCTGAGCTGCATGGTGGTCACGCAGGTGGCGTCGTCGTCGCCCTTGGTGGAGAGGTCACTGGTCGCAGAGCGGCCGTCGTACTCGATCGTCACCGTGACGTCAGGACCACGCGGCAACCACAGCCCGACGAACCCGTTGTCGTACGTCGTCCGTGTCTCGTCGATCAGGATCTCACCGGAGGCCGCGTCCGTCACGAGCACGTGGACGTCGCTGTTCTGGATCTCGCCCTTGCAGGTGGTGAGGCTGTGGAAGTAGCAGTCGTGTGTCTGGTCGATGTAGGGGGCGATGGACACGTAGAACGTGTCTTCGGGAATCGCGAGGGCAATTTCGCGTTGCTGGTCGTCCGTGAGGAGCAGTTCGTGGGGCCGGACGGAGGCCATGAGCGTGCCCGGCCGGTCGACTACGGCGAGCGCGTCGAGCGTGTCGATGACCTGTCGGGTGTCGAGTCCAGCCAAGCCGTAGTCGGCCATCATCTGGTCGCGAGCCTGAGGGCTCCCGCCGTCCGCTGAGGCGTCCGGCGTGGTCCGGTCTCCCGGTGCGCAGGCCGACAGGACAAGAGCGGCAACGATGGCGAGCGCGAGCCCGGCGACGCCGCGCCCCGAGGTGTGGTGGGTGGAGTGCTGTGACATGAGTGGTCCTTCTGTTGAACGGTGGCTCCCGTGGCGTCGTCACGCAAGGGCGGCGACGGCGAGAACGGAAAGGCACGGCGGTACGTGTGGCCGGCGGCGGTCAATGAGACCGGTGAGAGGCGTGCGGAACCCACGAGCGTGCGTCACAGGCGCGCGTGTGGAATGCCGCGGGGCTCGTGACTGCTCACGTCCGACTGACGCACAAGGCATAAAGATTGGGCGTCTGAGGCGCTGACAGTGCCGCGAGGCGGTCGCGAACCACCCACCGTCGGCTCGTCAGTGCGAAGGAGGGTTGCTGTGGCCGCGCCGTGAGCCGCATCACGGCGATCACGAACAGGACCAGCGCACAGGCAAAGGCGGCGCCGTCCTGATCTGCGCCGCACGTGGTGCAAGTGGCGTCCGACGGGTCGCTTCCCGGCGAGGGGTGCCCGACGTGACCGGCGACGATGGGCTGCGTCGCGGTGGCCACGAGGTCGGTCGAGGCATACGTCGCCGTCAGGGACGAGGGTTGCGGAACGTGAACCAACGTGAGCGCGGCGATAGTCGCGGTCATCAGGACGCCGACGAGCACGACGACGTGCGCCCGCGCGAATCGGCGCGGGCGTCGCATTGGTGCGTACGTCCCCTTCATAGGGCGCAAGCGTAACCCGCCGTGAGGGTCCGTGAAGTGGACATAGGGCCTACGGCCGTGGGCCGGAACCTGACCCCCGCGGCGCGGCCACGGCGTCGGCCGCCTTGGTGGAGGCAAGGGTGAGGGCCCGCTCGAGCGGGCCGGCCCCCAAGAACACCCGCCACACGGTCGCCGCGGCCATGAGAGCCAGGGTCAGGACGGCAAAGGCGACGTTCGACGGGTGCCACACGATCTGGTCGCCCGCGATGGCGATCACCACAATCTGCGCCGAATACACGCTGAGCGACATCGAGCCAAAGGCAAGCGCAGGCAGGAACACCGGCGTGGGCCGCGCGATCCACAGGCACACTCCGATCACGAGCAGAGCCACGAACGTGTTGCCGACCATCTCGAACGGCGACGTCGAGTGCGCCGTCAGGGACGCCCACCACGGGCCGGTCGCGGTCTGCCACGGGGCCGCTGCACCCACAAGAATGGCCACGCCATAGGTCACGGCCGTGCCGAGGGCTCCGGTCCACACCAGCGCCGATGCCACGGCGGGCTCGCGCAGGCGCAGTTTCCCCACGGCCATTCCGACCAGCACATAACCGGTCCACGCCATCGCCGGATAGTAGTAGTGCGTCACCGCCTCCGCGACGGGGATTCCGTCCCAGGCTCCCTCGACAAAGCGGAAGGCCACCGCTCCGCCCACGAGCACTCCTGAGCCAGCGACCGCCAGTGCGCGCGGTGTCCACCGGATCGCCGGAATGACCAGCAGGAACATCACGCCAAGGTTGCCCAGGATGACCGCTACGGGCGTGCCGAGTGCGTTGAGCACCAAGCCCACCGCCACGAGGATGACCGCCCTCGTCGCCACCCGTACCGCCGTGTGCCCGGAGCCGACGCGGTCGGACGCACTCATGATCGAGATGGTGGTCCCCGCAAGCACGGCGAAGACGGCGGACGGCCGGCCGTCCGCGACCCACAACCAGCCCCAGCCCGCAGCATCGTCGCCGCGGAGCCCCGAATCGCCCACGTGCGCCGCGAGCATGCCGATGATCGCCGCCGCTCTGGCGAGGTCCAGCCCGACGATGCGCCCGGGCCAGGCGCTCACGCGAGTCATGTGTGACGGTGCCGTCGCCGGTTCGGCGGCCGCGCCTGCGGTCACGAATCGTCCCCAATACCGGCGGCTTCCAGCACTCCGAGGGCCCACTCGTAGTGGGCGCCAAGGCATTCATGCGCGACGTCGCCAAGCGTCTCATCGCCCAGCCATTCCATCGACTCGCTGGTGGTGAGTTCTGCCTCGGGTATTGCCGCCACGATCGCGCACACTCGGTCGTGAGACGCGACGAGCGCGGCTCGCGCGGAGTCGTAGTCGCGGCCCGCATGAGCCTGGTAGAGCGTCTCGTTGAGGGCGTCCAGGTCGCGCCACGTGTAGCCCTCGGCGGGGTAGGCCACGGTCTCTCCGGCCCGGTCGGCATCAATCCAGCCCTCGAACAATTCGTGCCATGCGCTCAGGTGCGATAGCACGTCGGTGGCGGTGCGGCCCAAGTAGGCGTCACCCAGGAAGGCCGCTGGGTGCGCGTCGGCCACGGCGAGCAGTCTGGCCAGGCCAGCGTCTGCCTCGTCGATGATCTGCACGTGTCCACGGGGCATCATGACTCCATGCTAGGCGCGGCCCGCTCGCGCCGCACGGCGGGCGGGGGACAGGGGCGCTCGCGAGCGGGCGCACTCGGTCCATCGGCCGTGGCGGCTAGGCTAGGCGTCATGCGCATTGCCCGATTCACCACCGGTGGCGATCCCCGGTATGCCGTCGTTGAAGGAGAGCCGGGCGAGCAGGAGTTGATCGTCCTCAGCGGCGATCCGATGTACATCGCCGGCAAGCCCACGGGTGAGCGGCTGCCGTTGACTGACGATGTGCGCCTGCTGTCGCCGGTCATCCCCCGGTCCAAGGCGGTGTGCCTTGGCAAGAACTACGAGGCGCACGCCAAGGAGATCCCGCACCTCGGCCCCGCATCCGATGTGCCCATCATCTTCCTGAAGCCCAACACGGCCGTGATCGGGCCCGACGACCCCATCGTGTTGCCGTCGTACTCCCAAGACGTCCAGCTCGAGGCGGAGTTGGCCGTGGTGATGGGCAAGCTGTGCAGGGACGTGAGTCCGGAGCGCGCCGAGGATTACATCTACGGCTTTACCTGCGCCAACGATGTGACTGCCCGTGACCTGCAAAGGCGCGAGGACCAGTGGTTCCGCGCCAAGGCCTTCGACACCTCCCTTCCGTTGGGGCCGTGGATCGAGACCGAGCTGGCGCACGATGACGTGGTGATCTCGTCGCGCATCAACGGCAAGACGGTTCAGACGGGCAACACCTCGGACATGCTTGTTGACGTCATGAACGCGGTGTCGATGGTGTCGGAGATCGTGACGCTGCTGCCCGGCGACGTGATCCTCACCGGGACCCCTTCGGGGGTGACCGCGTTGCACCACGGCGACGTCGTGGAGATCGACATCGAAGGCATCGGCACGCTGCGCAACCCCGTGCTCCGGCGCGGCTGAACGCCCGGCCCAGGAAAGAGACACCATGAGCAAGGTCCGCGTCCGATTCTGTCCGTCGCCCACCGGGATGCCCCACGTGGGCATGGTGCGCACGGCGCTGTTCAACTGGGCATATGCGCGTCACACCGGCGGCGAACTCGTGTTCCGGATCGAGGACACCGACGCGGAACGCGATTCCCAAGACAGCTACGAGCAGCTGCTCGACGCGATGGAGTGGCTCGGCATCACGTACGACGAGGGCCCCGACATCGGCGGTCCCTTCGGCCCGTACCGTCAGTCTGAGCGCCACGACCTGCACGCCGAGGTGGTGCGCGAGCTGATCGAGGGCGGATACGCCTACGAGTCGTTCTCGACGCCCGACGAGGTGGAGGCGAGGCACCGTGCCGCGGGCCGGGACCCCAAGCTCGGTTACGACGGATTCGACCGCGATCTCACTGACGAGGCCAAGGCCGCCTTCCGCGCCGAGGGCCGCGAGCCGGTGATCCGTATGCGCATGCCGGACGAGGACATCACGGTGACCGACATGATTCGAGGGGACGTCACGTTCCCCGCGGGAACGGTGCCCGACTACGTCATCGTGCGAGGAAACGGCATCCCGCTGTACACGCTGGTGAACCCCGTGGACGACGCCCTCATGAGGATCACTCACGTGCTCCGCGGCGAGGACCTGCTGAGTTCCACGCCACGACAGATCGTGTTGTGGCGCGCGATGGTTGAACTCGGCATTGCCGACGCGGTGCCCGCCTACGCGCACATGCCCATGGTGTTGGGTGAGGGCACCAAGAAGCTGTCCAAGCGGGACCCGGAATCCAACCTGTTCCATCACCGTGACCGCGGGTTCTTGCCGGAGGG
>DGBM01000330.1:3694-3844 GCA_002384765.1 Demequinaceae bacterium UBA4004 | reverse complement strand
CTTCGACGTGGGACCACACGGGGCTGTCGTCCGGGAGACGTTCGGGATCACGGTCGCGGAGCTCCGCGAGCGCCTCGACGTGGCACTCAGCGAGGGCTGACCGCGAGGCCGGCCCAGCGGCATACACCGATGTCCGTATGCCGCTGGGCC
>DGBM01000330.1:0-3655 GCA_002384765.1 Demequinaceae bacterium UBA4004 | reverse complement strand
GGGAGTGCGGCCCGAACAGCTCCGCCTCAACCTCCGGCGGATGGCGCTCGGCCCGTAGAGCCAGTCGACGTAGCTGTAGTCCTCGACGGGACGGGGCGCGCCGGACGTCGTTGCGCCACAGGCGGGCATCGTCCGCGAGGTGCCACACCAAAGCTACGGTTGCGATCAACCGCTCCACCCTGCTGTCGCACGGGCATGTCGACCCGCACGGTGTCGCTCTATCCGTAGTGGTAGCGACAGGCAGCGATCCTGACCTCGTCGTCGACGACTTTGTACACGAGGCGGTGCTCATCGGTGATGCGTCTGGACCAGTAGCCCGCGAAGTCATGCTTGAGCGCTTCCGGCTTGCCGATGCCCTCGTTGCCGTTGCGTTGGATGTCAGCGAGCAGCACGTTGATCCTCTTCAGGACCCTGCGGTCTTGCGCTTGCCACCAGAGATAGTCCTCCCACGCGTTCTCGTCCCAGACGAGCAGCACGTCAGTCGGTCTCGATCAGGTCATGACCTTTTCCGCGGCCGGCCTCCAGACGCTCCATGGCGTCGAGGAGGCGTCGGGCGTTGGCGGGTGAACGCATCAGGTAGGCCGTCTCCCGGAGGGACTCGTAGTCCTCGAGCGAGACGATGACTACGGGCTCATGTCCCGCCCGGGTGATGACGACCTCCTCACGGTCGTTGGCGACCCCGTCGAGTACCTCGGCGTAGCGAGCCCGGGATTCGGTGTAACTCATCGTCTTCATCATCGCCTCCTGTACAGGAAAGTGTACGTCGGGATGGGTGGATCGCCAACACCACCGCTGAAAGCGGCGCCACGACGACGGCACCGGCGTCCACCATCGACGACGTGCAGGATTGGACCGCCGACGCAGTCGGTCAGGCCTCCAGCTACGCCCGCGAGTACCGCTACGACCCGGTCGGGCCGCCGCACCGCCCTGGCCTCGACCGTCCACCCGGACGGCGACTGCGACGCCGCCGGCACCACCAACACCACGACCAGCAGAACCGGGTGGGACAGCGCCGACCGGCCCACCACCGGCCGCGACAATGCTGCTTGTATGAGTTGAAGGGCCTCCCCTTACGGGTGGTGGTCGCACGATGACCGTGGGAGAAGGCTTCGGGTCGCGCCGGTTTCCGGCTGAGTGTTCGGGCGGTAATCGAGTCCTGGGCAGCGGACCGGGAACCCGACGACCTGCTCTTCCCGGCCCCCGAGGGCAGAACCAGATGGCCCTTGACACGGCATCAAATCAGCGGGGACTTCACCGGAAAGATCGGGTATTCGGGCTGCAGCACCCACGCGGGCGCGCATTACGCGATCGGGACGTGGTGGATCAACGTCCACGACACCACCGGCACGGCACGCTTCGTCATCTACGTCGACGGGGAGCCGCACGTCGCGTACACGACGATACTGACGCGCACGGAGGACGCGAAGGCGACCTTCGCGGGGACGGTCGCAACCGGGGCGGGGCCACTCACGGTCACGGTGAAGGGCAGCAGGATAAGCTCGATCCAAACACCGGGCGGGTATAGCGGAACCTGCCCCTAGGCAGGGCGTCCACTGCGAGCGCACACGTCCACACTGGGGCGTGGCGCTCCTACCGGGGCCGCCTTGCTGGTGATCGGGTCGGCCTGCCGACGGCGAGAGGCACCTCCTTGCGGGGCGCCGCGCCTGAGGTCTAACGTGCCTGAGGTGACCGTGACCGCGGTCACGGCAGTCGAGTCGCCGGGGACGTCCCCGCAGGGTCGCCCTCGGGGGAGGGTTTCGATCATGACATCCACCCTGCTCCACCGACTCCTGGCGGAGTCGGTCGGCACCGCGATGCTGGTCCTCGTCGGGGCAGGGTCAGTGGTCGCCACGCTCACCGTGGACGGCGAGGTCGGCTACGCGGGGCTCGGTTTCATCTCCCTCGCCTTCGCCATCATCGTGGCGGTCGTGATCTACGGCTTCGGCCCCGTCTCGGGGGCGCACATCAACCCGGCGGTCACGATCTCGCTGGCCGTGACCCGCAGGTTCCCGTGGGCGGAGGTGCTCCCCTACGTGCTGGCGCAGGTGGTCGGCGGCATCGTGGGAGCGCTGCTGATCGTCGCCGTCTTCGGCACGGACGCCGCGGACCTCGGGCTGGGTGCCACCACGCTGGCTGACGGTGTGCCGTACTGGCAGGGCATCGTCGCCGAGATTCTCGGCACCTTCGTGCTCCTCTACGCAGTGATGGCCCTCGCCGTGGACTCACGCGCCCCCCTCGGCTGGGCGGGTCTGATGATCGGACTTGCGGTCGCTGCCGCGATCTTGCTGATCGCACCGCAGACGGGTGGCTCCTTGAACCCGGCACGCACCTTCGGGCCGTATCTCGGCGTGACCATCTTCGGGGGCGACATACCCTGGTCCGACTTCGGGGTCTACCTGATCGGGCCCGTGGTGGGTGCCGTCGCGGCCGCGCTCGTCTACGACTTCATCGCCCAGACGCGGACCGGTGCACGACCAGCCGAGGAGGAGTCGTTCACCCCGGCTCCCGGTGAGGACGGCTGAACGTCAGGTGCCTCCCCTCCGCTCCGAAGCGGTAAAGAAGGAAGATCCAACAACCCAGAGAAGGGAAACGCCATGGCGGGTAACCGTGTCGTCGTCTACAAGGGTCCGGGCGAGGTGAGCATCGAGTCGGTCGACTACCCGAAGCTCGAGCTTCCCGAGGATGTGGTCAATGGCCTCGGAATCAAGAAGAAGGCTCCGCACGCCGCGATCCTCAAGCTGGTCACCACCAACATCTGCGGCAGCGACCAGCACATGGTGCGTGGACGCACCACGGCGCCCGTCGGCCAGACCCTGGGCCACGAGATCACCGGTGAGGTCGTCGAGGTCGGCGAGGACGTCCTGTTCGTGAAGGAGGGGGACATCTGCTCGGTGCCGTTCAACATCGCGTGCGGGCGGTGCCGGATGTGCAACGAGGGCAAGACGGGCATCTGCCTCAACGTGAACCCTGCGCGAGCCGGGGCGGCTTACGGGTACGTCGACATGGGTGGCTGGCTGGGCGGCCAGGCGGAGTACGTCATGGTGCCATTCGCCGACTTCAACCTGTTGAAGTTCCCCGACCGGGACCAGGCGCTGGCGAAGATCCTCGACCTGACGATGCTCTCCGACATCTTCCCGACGGGCTACCACGGCGCGTACACAGCCGGGGTCACCACGGGATCGACCGTCTACGTCGCGGGCGCCGGCCCGGTCGGACTGGCCGCCGCCTACTCAGCACAGCTCCTCGGGGCCGCCACCGTCATCGTTGGCGACATGAACGCCGAGCGGCTGCGCCAGGCTGAGTCGTTCGGGTGCGCGACGGTGGACCTCAGCACGGGCAACGAGCTGCCCGACATGATCGAGCAGATCCTCGGCGAGCCAGAGGTCGACGCGGCGGTCGACGCAGTCGGCTTCGAGGCCCGCGGCCACGGTGCCGGAGCAGGCGAGGCGCCGGCGACCGTTCTCAACGACATGATGACCGTCGCGCGAGCGGGTGCGTCGCTGGGCGTCCCGGGGCTGTACGTGACCGGTGACCCGGGCGGCGTCGACGAGAGCGCCAAGATCGGCCAGATCGGTGTCCGGCTCGGACTCGGCTGGGCTAAGTCGCACTCCTTCACCACGGGGCAGTGCCCGGTGAAGCGCTACAACCGGCAGCT
>DGBM01000001.1:1388-5109 GCA_002384765.1 Demequinaceae bacterium UBA4004 | reverse complement strand
GTGCGAGCCGATCCGGTCGAAGTCTTCGAGCGTCAGGTCGACCCCCACCCGGCCGGCGATGGCCAGGAGGTGCACCACCGCATTGGTGGAGCCGCCGATGGCCGCGAGCGCGATGATCGCGTTGTGAAAGGCCGCGCGCGTGAGGATCTGGCTGGGCCGACGGTCCGCCCGCACCATCTCCACGGCCAGGCGCCCTGCGGCGTGCGACTGCTGCAGCAGTCGAGAGTCGGGCGCAGGAATGCCGGCCGTCCCGGGCAGCACCATCCCGAGCGCCTCCGCGAGCAGGCCCATCGTCGAGGCCGTGCCCATCGTGTTGCAGTGGCCCTTGGAGCGGACGGTGGACTTCTCGCTGTCCGTGAACTCCTNNCAGCCGCCCAGGAGCACGACGCCGTCGATGGGGTTGGCGCGCAGCATCTCCTCGGTCGCCATCGCGGCCATGTTGCGCCACAGCATCGCGGTGGGGCGCACCTGGGTCTCGCCCAGCGACACCACCGGCAGTTCCAGTGGGATGCCGCCCGCCTCGTAGATGCCGTCGCGGACGGACTTCGCCACCTCGTGCAGGTGCACGTTGCACGGGGTGAGGTCCGACGCGGTGTTGGCGATCGCGATCTGGGGGCGTCCCTCGAAGGCGCTGTCGGGAGCGCCGCGCCTCATCCACCCGCGGTGGATATACGCGTTGCGAGTCTCGCCCTGGTACCAGTCGTCGCTCCGCAGAGGCATGCGCTCGTCTTTCTGTTTATCAGAATTGCTTGCTGAATAGAGAAAAGATGCCTTCAGCATAGACCCGCGACCACCCCGATGCCCCGTCGCGGGTCGACCCTGACCGCGGCAACGGACGGGGGCCTCAAGCCTCCGGGGCCTCGTCACTCGCGTTCTTTGCTCGACCGCACACCGGCACGTGAGTCGGTCGCCACCGTGGACCCGCTCACCGAGCTGGCCAGTCGACTGCCTTCGCTGGCATGACCCGGACAGGTTCAGTGGTCGAAGCTGCGTCGGCTCCCTCTCGTTCCTGGCCGCACCGGTGACTCCCTTGTGAAGGCTCCCCCACAAGGGTTTCACGTGTCGTGACCGAGCGACAGCGCCCGGCCACAAGATCATCGTGAGTCCCCACTTCCGGCAGTGTCTCGCGAAGGCAGCAGAATTCCTGCCGGGCGGTATCCTGTGTGAGGGAGTCAACGATGACCGCAGAGACCAGCCAAACCCTCATTTCGTCGGTTCAGCGCGCGTTGAACATCGTCGACATCGTGGCCAACGCACACAGACCGTTGCCGGTCAAGGTGATCGCCCAGTTAGCTGCACTGAGTCTCGGAACTGCTTACAACATCACGCGCACGCTCGTGCACGAGGGATACCTCGCCAGCGAGCCCGATGGGCTCGTTCTCGGCGTGAGGTTCCCTGGCCTGCGCCACGGTGACGACGAAGCTGTCTTGCTGGCCAGGGGTCGTCAGACCCTCCGCGACGTGACCGACGAACTCGGCGCGACCGCGTACCTGTCGCGTTTCGATGATGGCGAGGTGCGGATACTCGATATCGTCGACGCCGCGGCATCCCCGCGCGTGGATCTCTGGGTCGGGATCACGGACAGCGCACACGCAACGGCACTCGGCAAGCAAATTCTGGCCGAGCTTCACCCAGAGCAACGTTTGGACTATCTCTCCAGGCATCCACCCGAGGGGCTCACCCCGCACACCATCAGCGATCGACGTACCCTCTTGCGTCAATTGAAGTGCGCTGGGGGAGCATCCGTGGATCGGCAGGAATATGCCATTGGCTACACCTGCGTTGCAGTGGGGCTCCGCGCGCCCGGTCTCGTCGGTTCCCTGGCGATTTCTCGGCCGAACGGCAGGCCCGACATCAACCTAGACAAGACGATACGCACGCTCCAGACGTATGCTGCCCGGCTCTCGCTGCAACTGGGCGCGGACAGGTTCGGGCAGTTCACCATCTGAAATGTTGCCTCTGCCGCCGTCGATTTCATCGCGATAGCGTCGGATTACGGAGTGCGACACTGTCGTCGTTCCCGTTTGAGGAGAAGCAATGACGCTATCCACCACACCGGAGCTCACCGAGGAGAGTCGGCGGAGCCTGTTGAACACCATGGTGTTGATCAGAACTTACGAAGAGGCGATTCGGCGCGAGTACTACGCCGACAAGATGCCCGCCTTCGACATTGGGGCAGGACTAGTGCCGGGCGAGATGCACCTCTCGGCTGGCCAGGAGCCCGTGGCCGCGGGCATCTGTGCCCATTTGACAGCGGACGACGCGCTGACGGCCACTCACCGTCCGCACCACGTGGCCATCGCGAAGGGTGTCGCATTGCGCCCCATG
Organism: Demequinaceae bacterium UBA4004; assembly: GCA_002384765.1. The sequence continues at coordinate 2,781 of DGBM01000001.1, read as the reverse complement.
ACGGCCGAGATCTTCGGCCGTGAAGATGGGTTTGGCCACGGCCGCGGCGGACACATGCACCTTTTCGACCCGAGCAACCACTTTTCCTGTTCCGGAATCATTGCCGAGGGGCTGCCACCGGCGCTGGGTCAGGCGTTCGCATTCAAACGCCAGGGCAACAACCGAGTGGTCGTGGCCGTCACGGGTGAAGGAGCGGCCAACCAGGGGGCCTTCCACGAATCGCTCAATCTTGCCGCCCTATGGAAATTGCCGGTGATCTTCGTGGTCGAAGACAACGACTGGGGCATCTCGGTTCCCCGCGCCGGATCAACGTCCGTCACCTCCAATGCCGTTCGTGCGGCGGCGTACGGCATGCCGGGAGTGCGCGTCGAAGACAACTCGGTTGAGGCCGTCTATGCCGCCGGCGGCGAGGCGGTGGCCCGTGCCCGTGCCGGCGGCGGCCCCTCACTGATCGAGGTGCACACTCTTCGGCTCTGGGGCCATTTCGAGGGTGACGCAGAGGGGTACCGGCCAGAACTCAAGAGCGTTCCCGATCACGACCCCATCCCCCGTTACCGGGATGAGCTTCTTCAAGCCGGCGGGCTCAGCGCCGAGCAGTTCCAGACGATGCAGGACCGTGCGGTCGAGCAGGTTGAAGACGCCATTCAATTCGCCAAGGCCTCACCGGCTCCGAACCCGAGTGAACACCTCAACTACGTCTTCTCCGAAGGAGTCAACTCATGACTACGGCGCCCACAGGTACCAAGCAGTCGACCACGCTGGCAGTAGAACCAGAGCCCGGTCGACGCAAACTGTCGACCGCCAAGGCAATGCAGGAGGCGATCAGCCAGCGAATGACACGCGACGAGTCCGTCTTCGTGATGGGCGAAGACGTCGGCCCCTACGGCGGCATCTTCTCCTCGACCACCGGACTGATAGATCGATTCGGTCCGGAACGCGTGATTGACACGCCCATCTCAGAAACGGCCTTCATCGGGCTGGGCATCGGCGCCGCCGTCGAGGGCATGCGCCCGGTGGTTGAGCTCATGTTTGCCGACTTCTTCGGTGTCTGCATGGACCAGATTTACAACCACATGGCCAAGATTCACTTCGAGTCGGGCGGAAACGTCAAGGTCCCTATGGTGCTGATGACCGCGACCGGCGGCGGGTATTCCGACGGCGCACAACACTCGCAGTGTCTTTGGGGCACGTTCGCACACCTGCCGGGGATGAAGGTGGTGGTGCCGTCCAACCCCTACGACGCGAAGGGCCTGATGGCCGCCGCTATCGACAGTGACGATCCGGTGGTCTTCATGTTCCACAAGGGCATCATGGGTCTCGGGTGGATGGCCAAGAACAATCGCGCGATCGGCGCCGTTCCCGAAGAGGAGTACATCGTCCCCATCGGGAAGGC
>DGBM01000001.1:1079-1347 GCA_002384765.1 Demequinaceae bacterium UBA4004 | reverse complement strand
AGCCTGGTACCGCTGGATCGTGACGCGATCGTGCGCTCGGTCACGAAGACCGGGCGTCTGGTCGTCGTCGACGAGGATTATCAGTCCTTTGGGCTGTCCGGCGAGGTCATCGCGGTCGTCGCCGAGCACGATGCGAGCCTGCTCACATCGGTCTCGCGGGTATGCGTCCCCGACGTGCCCATTCCTTACGCACGCGAGCTGGAAAGCATCGTGCTTCCCACTCCCGCGCGCATCGAGGCAGCCGTGCGCGAGGCCGTTGCGCGGTGAC
>DGBM01000001.1:0-1015 GCA_002384765.1 Demequinaceae bacterium UBA4004 | reverse complement strand
GCATGACCGTTGGCAAGGGGATTCGGCCGATGCACGGATGACGGCGGGCAGCACCCCCTGAAATCTGTGGCCGTATTTGTGACCTCATACGCCAAGAGGCCCCTCCCGAAGCAGGCACGACGGCCGCCGCGTGCACGGCCTGGCGAGCATGGCGGGCCAGGGTGCGTATCCTGGCGTCTGCACCTGAAGAACGGACCCACCCATGCTCGAGCTGCTCGGCGGTTCGCTGGTCGCCGCCTTGGTCATGGGGTTCGCGGCAATCGTCATCGGCTTCTCCAAGACGGCCCTGGGCGGCCTCTCCGTCGTCTCCATCGCCATCTTCGCCACGATTCTCCCCGCCAAGGAGTCCACGGCCGCCATCCTGCTGCTCCTCATCGTGGGCGACCTGGTCGCGGTGTGGCACTACCGGCACGACGCGGACTGGTCCCTGATCCGGCGGCTCCTCCCGGCGGTGCTCCCCGGGCTGTTGCTGGGGACTTTCTTTCTGCAGGTGGTGTCTGACAGCGTCCTGCGCCGCAGCATCGGAGGCGTGCTGCTCGTGCTCCTCCTCCTCCAACTCCTGGTGAAGTGGCGCAGCGTGGCTCCCGCATCGAGTGCGCACGAGCACAGGGTGGCGGTCTGGATCGCGGGGACCGGCGTGGGATTCGCGACCATGACGGCCAACGCCGCGGGCGCGGTGATGACCCTCTACCTGTCCGCGTCGGGCATCGAGAAGCGGCGCTTCATCGGCACCAACGCGTGGTTCTTCCTCATCGTCAACCTGGTCAAGGTGCCCTTCTCCGTGGGGCTCGGGCTGATGCACTGGGCCGACCTCGGACGGGCCGGGCTGCTCGCCCCGCTCATCCTGCTCGGAGGGATCCTGGGCTACGCGATCATTCGCCGCATCAGTCAGCGCCGCTTTGACGTTGCCGTGCTGCTCGCCTCGGCCGTCGCGGCCACGGCGCTGCTGCTCTAGAGGAAGTACCTGCTCACGCCCGGACACCCGGGCGGATGGAGCCGCCTAAGGGAATCGAAC
>DGBM01000085.1 GCA_002384765.1 Demequinaceae bacterium UBA4004 | reverse complement strand
CATGAATGCGGACTTCGCGAGCGCGGCGCCGGCGGCGTGCAGCTCGGCGAGGTTCGGTTCGGCGAAATACTGAGTGTCCATGTCTGTCCCAAGGATGAGGCGATGGCGTCCCTCGCAGTATCGCACCGTCGGCCTCGTTGACGGCAGTTTGCGCATCGAGCGGCAGCCGACCAACCACCTGCCAGTGCTCCGAGCGGAGTTATCCACGTAGGGCGGGAAAGATTCCCCGCCCTACGCAGGCCACCCCGCTTTTCGATAGGTTTCCGGCATGACTCAGCTTCCTTCGTACGACGAACTTCCCGAAAGCCCGGTCGGCGGCCGTCTGGGCTGGCACATCTTCGGTCAGGACGACCAACTCGGGCTGGTCAACCTGTTGACGCCCGAGCGGATCGCCGCGGCCGCAACCCTGGTGAAGCGTGGCGTGACCTTCGGCCTGGACCACGCGTTGGGCACCTACGAACCCGCCCTCAACGTGAACCGCGGCAACCCCCATCACAACCTGCTCAGCGGTCGAGGAGACCTGACTTTCGACGACTTTTACGACAATTTCTTCCCGCAGGGCGGCAGTCAGTGGGACTCGCTCGCGCACGTCGGCCACAAGCCCGACCTGTTCTACAACGGCGTGCGCGCGGACCAGATCCGCGCCGCCGAGCGCAACACGGTTGACCACGTAACTCGGCACGGAATCGCCGGTCGCGCTGTTGTCCTCGACATCCCCGCCACGCTGGAGAAGCTCGGAATCGAATACGACCTATCGACCCGCTTCGAGATCACCGTCGATCACCTGAAGGCCGCGGCCGAGCACGCCGGGATCACGCATCAGACCGGAGACATCGTGCTGCTGTACACGGGGTGGGAGGAGCACTACGCGACCCTGGACGACGCCGCCCGCAAGGCGCTGCCGGATGACCTGGTCATCCCCGGCATCCAGCAGTCCGAGGAGAGCGCCCGCTACCTGTGGGACATCCATGCGGCCGCGATCGCCTCGGACAACTACGCCATCGAGGCATGGCCGGCGAAGTTCGGTAAGGAAGCGGCCCCGTTCGGGTTTCTGCACCAGATGATGATCGGCAGCTTCGGCATGGCGATCGGCGAGCTGTGGCATCTGACGGACTTGGTCGAGGACTGCCGCGCCACTGGGGTCTACGAGGGACTGCTGGTCAGTGCACCGCTGCTCGCACCCGGCGGCGTCGGCTCAACCGCGAACACGGTAGTGCTGAAGTAGCTCCTACCGACCGACTTCGGCCGNNGCTACTTGCCAGAGGGACCGACGTCGATTCCGATGACCGCGGGATCGTGGTCCGAGGCGGCGTACGGCTGCGTCGTGTAGAAGTCCGTCACGTTGTAGTTACGCCGCGAGTATTGCATCGCGATCGCCTCATCGGCGTTGATGTCCCACACGGCGGACCCAGTGACCATCTGCAGCGCCTTCTCGTTCGCGAAGATGTGGTCCAGCGATCCGAGCCGACCGGAGTACTGGTACGACGTGGCTTTCGCGTCGCTGAGCGTTGCCGTGCGGGTGTAGCCGGCATCCTCGACGATCTGCACCGGAGTCTCCTTGCCGTAGGCATTGAAGTCGCCGAGCAGGAAGACCGCCTCGCCCGCGTATTGGGCGTTGGCCCAGTCGGTGAGTGCCCCAGCCTGCGCCTCTCGGGATGGGTTTGACAGTCCCTGGCCGGTGCCGTCGTCCTCGCCGGATCCCTTCGACTTGAAGTGATTGGCGATCGCGACGAATGGCTTGCCCGCGTTGACCGCCTTGAACTTCTGCGCCAACGGGTAGCGGGCGTTCGCGAATGACTCGTCGAGCATGATCTGTGACGGGCCGAGGAGCTGCACCTTTGTCGGGTCGTAGATGAACGCGGTGCGGATGACGTCTTCGTTGGTCGGCGTGACGATCGGGCTCGGCGCGTACGCCCAGCTGCCGCCCGCCTCGTTAAGCGCCTCGACCAGCAGGGCCAGCGACTCGTCGCGGTTCTTGCCCGGCAGGTAGCTGATACCCGCGGAGTTCTCGATCTCCATCAGCGCGACGATCTCGGCGCCGGAGCCGTTGATCGCGTTCACGATCTTCGTCTCCTGGTCGGCGAACGCCGCCTCGCTCCAGGCGCCGCGCACCTCGCAGTAGTCGGTGGCGACCGGGTTCCCGTCCTTGTCGGCGTAGTAGTCACAGCTCTTGTGCTGGACCTCGGTGACGCCGAGGTCGGTGAAGTAGTTCAACACGTTGAAGGAGGCCATCTGCAGGTCCCCGCCGACATCCGGCGCAGCGGCCTCGCGGTCGTTCTCGCCGGTCACCGGGTTGTCCGAATCACTCGTGCCCACAACCTGCCCGACGGGCTGGAAGTTCCACTGGAAGCGGTAGTCCAGGATCACCGGCGCATGGAAGGTGACCTGCGATCCGGTACGCATCGGCGTCGTATCGCTTAGGTACGGCATCGGCGAGGACTGCGCGGTCTTGTTCCTCATGTAGTCCCAGCTCGACCCGTCGTCGAGGGTGATCTGCTTCGCCTTGTTCTCCGCTTCGTACGCCGCGGCCTCGGGTCCGGGCCCGAGGACGTCGGTGGCTTGGTACAGCGGCTCGTCCCCCGCCACGAGTCCGAGTTGACCGTACTGGTTGAGCTGGTAGTTGTTGGTGATCGTGTATTCACCGAGCGGCTGCACGAGCATGCCCTCGTACTGCTCTTTCTGCACATCCGTCGCCGCGACCGCGTCGAGCTCGACAGGCACGGCCGGCCCGCATTCGCGTGCGGAGCTCACCGTGGCGTTCGTCAGCTCGGTCAGCCCGTGATACTCGGTTACCGTGCCGTGCACGGAGTAGCACTCGCCGACCGTCACGTTCGTGGTGCCGTAGACGAAGATTCCGTCGGACTGCCCTGGCGTGGTATCGGGGCCGGGGGTCTGCAGGTAGAAGCCGTTGAAGCCACCGGTCGGGTAGACCGCGGTCACTACCCCTTCGGTGATGACCGTCTGTCCGGTCATGTCGGAGGTGTCACCAGTGCCTTGGATATCGGCGATCGGCGTGGTGCCGACGGGATCGGCCGTCGCGGGCAACTGGCCGGCAAGCGCGATGGCAACGGTCCCGGCGAGCAGGCCACCAACCCGGCGAGCGCGGGTCGTGCGAATTTTGCGTGAGGGCATCCCAGGTCCTTCGGCGATCGATCGACTAATGGCGACGTTATGGCGCGGGGCTGACATTAACGACGCGAGCGCTGCATCAGAACCTCTAACGAGAGCAGTTGGCGAGACGTTCACTCGGACGTAAAGTCCTTCGCCTCCACCACGACGAAATGACCCAGAAGTGCCTCGCCGCCCATGTCGAAGTCACCCGGAGACCATCGTCTGCTGATCCGTCGTCAGCGGATGACACCGAGTTCGCGAGCCCGGGCAAGCGCCCCCGTGCGGGAGGAGACGCCGAGCTTTCCATAAATATGCGCCAAGTGACTCTTGATTGTCGGCTGGCTCAGCACGAGACGGTCGCTCATCTGTCGGTTGGTGAGCCCCTCGGCCACCAGCTCCAATACATCGCGCTCGCGGGGCGTGAGGGTGAGCTGCGGGCGACGAGCCCGTTCACGTAGCCGGTCGGCGACCAAGGGGGCGAGCACCGTGCGGCCGTCCGCGGCACCCT
>DGBM01000086.1 GCA_002384765.1 Demequinaceae bacterium UBA4004 | reverse complement strand
ATGCTCGAGGTGCTGCCGCTCACCCACATTCGGGGACGATCGCTTCACGACGCCTTCGTGATCGTGGATGAGGCCCAGTCCCTCGAGCGCAACGTGCTGCTGACGATGCTGAGCCGCATCGGCCGCGACTCAAGGGTGGTGCTCACCCACGACGTCGCCCAGCGCGACAACCTGCGGGTGGGTCGCCATGACGGCATTGCCGCGGTGATCGAGGCGCTCAAGGGCCACCCGCTGTTCGCGCACGTGACGCTCGAGCGTTCGGAGCGCTCGGCGGTGGCCGCTCTGGTCACGGACATGCTGGAGCGCCTGGACCTCTAGGGTCCGAACCCTGGGGTGCTACTCGCTTGAGACGTCGATCTCGTGCGCCGGGCATGAGTCGTCGGGCACCGCCACGTCGAGCCCGTACAGCATGCCGAGCGCATCCATGTATTTGTCGGCCTGACCGGACTCTGCCATTTCCTTGGCGCGCACGGTGGGCGTGTGGAGTAGCGCCTTGGCGAAGTGTCTGAGCGCCGCCTCGATCTCGGTAGCCTGGGCGTCGCCCGAAGGGTCGGCGCCCGGGCCGGGCCGCACTCGTGCCACCTCCCGCTCAAGCAGGCCGAACACGTGCTCGCGCAAGGCGACGATGGCGGGGTCGACCGATCGACCCGACTCGCTCGTCGAGAAGCGGGCGACGGCATGGGCGACGATGGCGCGAGCAGTCTCGAGCGCCACCAGGGATTCGCCGGGAGCGTGGGCCTTGACATCCTCAAGCCGCACCACGTGGACGCCGCGCAGCGACTCCACGCCGGGGGCGACGTCGCGATGCAGCGCCAGGTCGATCAGCGTCAGCGAGTGCCCACGCGAGGTCATCGCCTGCGCGACGAGTGCGGGTGTCAGCACAATCGACTCGCCGCCGGAGCAGGCGAGTACTACATCCGCCTCTTCGAGCGCCGCCACGAGGCCCTCGTCCGTCACCACCTCAAGGTCGTGGAGTCCCGCAAGCCCGGCCGCGTGACCGGAGGGCGAATACACGCCTGTCACGCGTGCGCCGCGACCGCGCAGCACGCCGATCCCCGTCTCGGCGAGGGCTCCAGTGCCCACGACGAGCGCGCTCGCCCCGCGCCACGCGACGGTGGCATCGGCAAGGTCGAAGGCGACGGACAGCACGGACCGTCCGGAGGTCCCCAGGCCGGTGGACGACGCGACGACGCGCGACGTGCGCAGCGCCGACTGGAAGACGCGATCCAACGTGGGCGACAGGTGGCCACCCTCACGAGCATCGATGTGGGCGCGGCGCACCTGGCCGGAGATTTCGCGTTCGCCCACCACCATCGACTCGAGCCCGGACGTCACCGACATGAGGTGCTCGACCGCATCGTCGCCCTCGTAGGCCAAGAGTGAAGCGTCGATGACCTCCACGTCGAGAGACGTCATGGACGACAGCGCGGCGACCACCTCGGCGCGAGCGACAACGGGGTCAACCACGTCGAGATACAGCTCGAAGCGATTGCAGGTGGGCAACACGACGGCGCCGGTCACCGTAGAGCCAATGACGGCGCTCCCCAGGCGGTCCGAGCCGACGCTCAGCTGCTCCAGGGTGTTCAGGTCTTTGTTGTGGTGGCTCGCCACGAGGGACAGCAATGCCATGGACCAATACTGACACGTCCGGGAGTGGTGGAGAATCAAGACATGGTTCTCCCCGACGTTCATCCACTCATCGCCGGTACCGCGTCGGCTTCACCCTTGGTGCGCGCCTTGCGGGGCGACCGCCCGGAGCTCACGCCGGTGTGGTTCATGCGCCANNGGCGGGGCGCTCGCTCCCGGAGTATCGGGAGGTGCGCAGGGGCACCACGATGCTCGAGGCGTGCCTCGACCCGGCGCTCGTGGGCGAGATCACGGCCCAGCCCGTGCGCCGCCATGGCGTGGACGCCGGCATCCTGTTCTCCGACATCGTGGTGCCGCTGCTGGTGGCCGGGGTGGACGTGACGATCGAGCCGGGCGTGGGACCGGTGTTTGCGAACCCGATCTCTACGGCCGCCGATGTTGCCGCGCTTCCCGCGCTCGGGGCGGCCGGCGACCGGGGAAGCTTCGACAGCGCACTCGACGTGGTGCGGGCTTCCGTGGATGCCTCGCTCGAGCAATTGGGAAGCGTGCCGCTGATCGGATTTGCGGGCGCGCCGTTCACGCTGGCCGCCTACATGGTCGAGGGACGGCCGTCGCGCGACCACCTGGCCGCCAGGCGTCTGATGATTGGCGACCCGCACGCGTGGGATGCGCTCATGGCGTGGGCGGCGGACGCGGCAGGGCTCTTCCTGCGTGCGCAGGTGCTCGCCGGCGCCAGCGCTGTCCAGTTGTTCGACTCGTGGGCTGGCTCGCTGCCCCGCGAGCGTTACGCGGAGCATTGCGCGCCCGCATCGGCCCGCGCGTTCGGCTACGTGACGGACCTTGACGTGCCGCGCATTCACTTTGGGACTCACACGGGACACCTGCTGGAGGACATGCGCGGCGCCGGCGCCACCGTGATGGGAATCGACGTGACCGTGTCGCTTGACGAGGCGGCGGTGAGGCTTCCCGGTGTGCCCGTGCAGGGCAACATCGACCCGGCCGTGCTGGGCGCGCCGTGGGAGGTGATTGAGGCCCACGTGCGCGATGTTGTCCGCCGCGGCCGCGCCGCGCCCTCCCACGTGGTCAACCTGGGTCACGGAGTGCCGCCCGACGCTGACCCGGCCGTCCTCACCCGCATCGTGGAGCTCGTCCATGCCCTCTGAACTGGGCCAGCGGTGGGTGGTGATTGGCGGCGGAATCGCGGGCCTGCTTGCGGCGCGGCGTCTCGCGGGCGAGGGGAACCGGGTCACGCTGGTGGAGGAGGGCGATGCGCTCGGCGGCAGGCTGCGCCACGTGGAGGTGGCGGGCCTCACCCTCGACGCCGGAGCAGAGTCTTTCGCCACACGCGGCGACGCGGTGCAGCGCCTGTGCGAGGAGCTGGGTCTCGCCGACGCGATCGCGTCACCCACGGCGGCTCCCGCATGGGTGATCGCGCCCGATCGGGCCTACCCCCTTCCTGCCACGGGGTGGCTCGGGATTCCCCTCAAGCCCTTCGCCGCGGACGTGCGCCACGTGCTCGGCCGGTGGGGATCGCTGCGGGCAAGTCTTGATCTGGTGCTGCCCACGCCCCGCATCGGCGACGCCGTCACCGTCGGCGAGGTCGCGGCAACGCGGCTGGGGCGGCGGGCGACCGAGTGGCTGCTGGCGCCAGTGATGTCGGGCGTGTACTCGCGACCGCTAGAGGATCTGCCCATGAACGCGATCGCGCCCGGCTTGGCACAGGACGTGCGTGCGCGCGGCGGGCTGATTCGTGCCGCGCGATCGCGCCGTTCGCTTGGCGCGCCCGGGGCGGCCGTGCGGGGTCTCGTCGGCGGCGTCGCCACGCTCGCGGCGGCCGTGGCCGCCGAAGCGGCTCAACGGGGCGCGGCGCTGCGCACCGGCGTGGCGGTCAGGGGTCTTGGCGCGCACGGCGAGGGTTGGCGGCTTGACACGAGCACCGGGCCCATCGACGCCGACGGTGTGGTGGTCGCCGTTCCGCGTCATCGCGTGGCGGCGCTACTGGATGGCCGGACCGAGGACGCACGGTACGTGGCCATCGTGGTCATGGTGCTGGACGCACCTGAACTCGACGGGGCGCCGCGCGGCACGGGCGTTCTTGTGCGGCCCGGGGTGACGCGTGCCAAGGCGCTCACGCACGCGACCGCCAAGTGGCCGTGGCTCGCATCGTCCCTGCCCCAGGGGCACCACGTGGTCAGGCTCTCGTACGCCGTGACGCGGGGCGAGGACGTCCGCTCGCATGCGGTGGCGGATGCTTCGCGGCTTCTCGGCGTGAAACTTTCGGACAGCCGCGTGCGCGGCATGGCGCAGGTTGAGTGGCCCGATGCGACTCCCGCAGCCGTGACGGACACGCAGCCGCTGCCGGGCGTTCACCTGGTCGGCTCGGCGGCAGGATTGAGCGGCCTTGCGGCGATTGTGGGCGCCGATGCGGTCGCCGATTTCTCCAGACGGTCCGGCGGGGAGAGACTTACCCCATGACTGATCAACCCGAAGGCTTCACCCTGTTCTCCGTTCTTGACGGCTTCCTTGACGCACCCGACGAAGAGCTCGCCGAGATTGTCGAGCAGACCGACGCCGCCGTGGCGGACCTGGCCGACCAGGACGTCACCCTGCGCGGCATGTACGACGTGTCCGGCCTGCGCGCGGACGGCGCCATCATGCTGTGGTTGCACGGCCCGCAGCTCGAGGACCTGCAGCTCGCGTTGCGCGAATTGCGTTCCACGACGTTGCTCGCCGACACCACGTTGACGTGGTCGGCCGCGGGCGTGCACCGCGCCGCCGAGTTCAACAAGGCCCATATTCCCGGCTTCCTGCGAGGGGAGCGCGCTCGCGACTGGCTTACGGTCTACCCCTTTGTGCGTTCATACGAGTGGTACCTCCTGCCCGAGGAGGAGCGCTCGCAGATGCTGCGCGAACACGGGATGGCGGGAGCCAAGTTCAAGGGCGTCATCGCCAACACTGTCGCGGCCTTCGCGCTGGGCGACTACGAGTGG
>DGBM01000130.1 GCA_002384765.1 Demequinaceae bacterium UBA4004 | reverse complement strand
ACCTCGGCGCGAAACTCAGCCGACACGGCGTCATGAACGCGAGCGGCATCGTCGCTCCACCCCTGGCGAAGCTCGGCTGACAGCGATTCGTACGAGCGCGACATGGCGACCTCCCTTTGGAGCAAGTATGTGCTTGACCACATATTGCGTCAAGCCCTCTGTTGTCGTTTCCAGTCTGCTAGGACACGCCGGGCTGCGGAGATCTCGCGTTGTTGTCGTCTTCCAGACGGATCCTTGCCCTTGTCGTATCCGCCCAGCAAGAGCACCACCCGCCCACGCTCAAACGCGCAGAAAACCCGGAGAAGCACAGGCTGCCTCCCACCGCGTGTGCGCACCACACCAGTGAGCTTCAGGATCGCGTCGAGACTCTTGCGGATGCGGAACTCGTACAGCCCGCGCCCCAGAGCCTTTCCCCACTCGGACTCGCAGATCGCCTGGCCTTCGACGGCGAGCACCTCCCTGACAGCCACGTCAAGTACCGCTTGCTCGTATTCGTGGAGAGAACGAGCGAAACGCGCGAAGTCCTCGCTCGCCACCTCGACGTGCCACGGGCCCTCCATTCTGCCGATGCTGGCACAGGCCGGCGTGGTGGCCGGGGTTCTCCTCAGCGGCGATGCGGAGTCGGGGGAGAAGGCTAGTCACTCACCGTGTCGATCACGCCGCGACAGCCCACCTGCTGCAAGGCAAAGCGCGCGACAGGTACGCGGCATCCACATCGAACTCCATCACGTACCCCACCCCCGCGTGCGGCACGTTCCACTCACGAGCGATCTTGGTCGCGTACCACTCATTCAGCACGGGGTAGAAGATCGGCTGCTCAGGCAGACGCGGCGGCCACGCAAGCCAGCCCGATGCTTCCACCAGGTCGCGTTCCGCCTGGCCCGTGGGACGTTGCAGGCGGACGACGCTCAGACTGGGTTCGGCGGTCGTGGCACGAGGCGAGCGGGCGCTGCGCGCGTGGACCGCCGCCCGAGCGCAAACGTAAACTCCAGCCATGCGCAAACTCACATGGCGCGAACCGACCACAGCAGAGCGGTCGGTCGCGGACGACTGGATCGCCGCATGGAACCTCGTTACCGGCGCCGACGCCACGCTCCCCAATGACCTGCAGGCCGCATCGAGTTGCAGCTGCGGGACGTGCCCAACCTTTGCGCTTCGCCCGGTCGAACTTCGCGATCCCGAGAGGCAAGAACGACCGCTCCTGGTTGAGGGCGGCGTACGCGCGGCCGACGGTTCTACGCTGGCGGGACTCATCGCGTTCTGGGACGACTCCGTTCTCGAGATCGAGGTCTACCCCTTCGCGGACGACGTTGTCCGGCTCGAAGAGGTGACGGTGGAGATCGACGCACCCGGCTCGGCCCAGTGACTCACTGGCACCCACCGCTAGCGAGCATGCCCGCGTCCCCGGGGTCGGCGATAGTGAACTTCGTCGCCGACGTGGCAAGCACGATCAGCCGAGCGTCGATCCCCGTCGCCGCCCGGTGGCGCGCGGGCGCCAACCGCATCGACAGCGCGCGGTCCGTGAAAGCAAGAACCAACACCAGACCAGCCGACGCCTCACGCGGGCTGAGCAGGATGCCTGCCACCGCGCCGAACGCCATCGAACCCGGCACGTCGAGCGCGATGGGCGTGCGCTTGCCAATCAGGTCCACGACCGAGAACGACGCGCAAAACGCTCTGTCACGACGGCCGAGGATACCGATTTGCCGGGGCAGTTGACCGGTCAGCGCACCACGCGCGCGCTGCCCCTAGCGGTAGTCGTTCCTGTCGATACTGGCCTCGAGTTGCCGTCGGCCAAGGTTCGTGTTCCAGATTTTTCGCGGCCGAGTTGGTTGCAGCGACCCTCCCTGCCTCAGCGCGTCACGGTCGAACCACGCGACCGTTTCTACCTTCGCCGACAGACTCGGGCGGTCGTGGTGCGCGTCGTGCAACTGGTCAAGCACCGGCACCAGATCCGTATCCCGAGACGCCAGCACCACGAGATCAATGTCGTCGCGCTGGGCCTGCCTGACACACTCAAGCGCGCACAGCACGTCGATGCCCTTTTCCTGCGGCTTCGAGCCCGACGCGAGGAGCTTGCGACCCGCCTCGTCCGTCACGACGCGACCGTGCTCGTCGTACTGGTAAGTGTATTTCAACTCGCGCAGCGTCACCACGGCTCCGTCAGCGCGCCACTGCGTCGCTTGAGAAGTATTGCGGGTGTAGTACGTCGGCTCATGCTGTGCACTTGGTCGACCACGAAACACCAGCACCTTCGACAGTTCCGCATGGGGGTAGCCCTCGCGCTGCCTGTCGTTGCGCTCGCGGATCGCGGCGCGGGCGAACTGCATCGGATGAATCAAGTACTCACGCAGATCGCCTTGTGGATCGAACGTGCCTCGTGCCATCCGATGCACATTCTCGTAGTCGATCACGACCGCCGTGCGAAGCGCCATTGCCCCACCCTCCCCAATAGAAAAAATCCCCGCCAATCCGAAGACGACGGGGAGTAATGCGTCTAGTTTCGCCATCCCCGTGGACGTTGTCAACTTTTCGCGTTGACTCATAGAAAACCTCCGCGTAGCACCATNNAAGGCGCTCGCGTATCGGAGCGCCGACCGGGCCGGTAAGGGCCGGATACTAACCGAGCTGGTTGAGTTGACCGGGTGGCATCGCGACTACGCCCGGGCGGCGTTGCGGGCCGCGTTGACGCTCAAGGTGGTGAAGCCCAGGGCGGGGCGGGCGCCGACCTACGGTCCGGCCGTGACGAGGGCTCTGGTGAAGTGCTGGGCGGTGCTGCGGGCGCCAGCCGGGAAGCGCCTCGCGCCGATGCTGGGGATGTTGGTGCCGTTGCTGCGCCGCGACAACGAGCTCGGTCTCAGCGACGCCGAGGCGGCCCTGCTGGTGCGCATCAGCGCGGCGACGATCGACCGGCGGCTCGCGCCGGAGCGGGCGAAGCTGCTCTCCCGCGGCCGGTCGCATACCAAGCCAGGGACGCTGCTGAAGTCGCAGATCCCGATCCGCACCTGGGCCGACTGGGACGACGCGGTCCCCGGGTTCGTGGAGATCGATCTGGTCGGCCACGAGGGCGGCAACGCGTCCGGCGAGCACTGTTT
>DGBM01000129.1:6050-10493 GCA_002384765.1 Demequinaceae bacterium UBA4004 | reverse complement strand
TGGGAGAACCACGACCCGACCACCCCCAACCGTCAGGGCGGGGATGTGGGCACCCAGTATCGGTCCGCGATCTTCGCGACGACGCCCGAGCAGTTGACCGCCGCCGCCGCCTCCCGCGACACGTACCAGGCGCGACTCGCGAGCGAGGGCTTTGGGGAGATCTCCACGCAGNNGCCGAGGACTACCACCAGCAATACCTGCACAAGAATCCCGGCGGCTACTGCAACCACGGCTTCTGCCAGGTCAGCTACGCCTGACGCCCCCTGGGCGCTGGCGTCAGCCCAGGACGTCGGCTAAGAAGTCCACCTGCTTGACGGTCTGGTGCGCCTGGCCGCCCTCATGTCCGTTGTACGGATAGACCTCAATCTGCTTTGCCGCGGACTCGGACGGGCCCCCGTACCAATTGAAGGCGGCGAACACCGTCGACGGCGGGCTGACGTCGTCCCTGAGGGCCACCGACCACAGCGACGGGACGGCGGCACGCTTCGCAAAGTTCACGCCGTCAACGTACGACAGCGTGGCAAGAGCGCGATCGGCGATGTCGCGGTGCACCGACAGATACTGCGTGATCTCGGCGTACGGCATGGTGTCCACGAGTTCGATCGCACGCTCAACGTGACACAGGAAGGGAACGTCGGGCATGACCGCCGCGAGGTCGGGCACAAGTCCCGCCACGCCGAGCGCCACGCCGCCGCCCTGCGAGGCGCCCTTGAAGGCGATGCGCGACGCGTCGATGCCGGGTAGCGTGCGGACGGCGTCGACCGCGCGCACCGCGTCGGTGATGACCCGCCGGTAGTAGTACGTGCCGGGGTCGAGGATGCCGCGCGTCATGTATCCCGGCAGGGCCTGCTCCGCGCCGACGGGGTCGGGCGTGTCTCCACCGCTGCCCCACGCACTGCCCTGGCCGCGGGTATCGATGAACATGTATGCGTAGCCCGCGGACGGCCACAGGGTGTGCTCGATTGCGAGCCCGCGGCCGCCGCCGTAGCCCGCCATCTCGAGCACGCAAGGCAACTCGCCAGCAGCGCCCGCGGGGCGGGCAAGCCAGGCCCTGATCGGGTGCCCCCCAAAGCCGGGGAAGGTGAGATCGGTGGTCTCGACGCCCGCGAGCCGCAGCACGTCGCCACAGACGACGTCACCCCCGGCCGCGCGCGCCTCGGCAACCGTCGCGGTCCAGAACTCATCGAAGTCGACCGGCTCGCGCACCTCCGGCTTGTACTCGCGCAACTGGGCAAGCGGGAGGTCATACAGCGCCATGGCGGTTGTCTCCGGGTGGGGCGGGTGTGGTCAGCGGCGCAAGTAGCTCAGCAGGCGCAGCATCTCGATGTAGATCCAGATGATCGCGAACACCAGCCCATAGGCGGCGCTCCACTCCCACTTCGCGGGCAGGCCCTTGATCACGCCGTTCTCCACAAAGTCGAAGTCGCTGATCAGCATGAGCGCGCCGATGGTAATGGCGAACAGCGACAGGATGAGGCCCAGGTTGACCCCAAGCCCGCCGATCTCCACCTCGCGCATGTTGAAGCCGCCGAACATCACCATGGCGACGTTCACGAGCGAGAACACCACGTACGCGGGTACGGCGATCGCCAAGAACTTGCGGATCTTGGCCGAGCCCCGGATCCAGCCCATGCGGTAGGCAGTCAGCGCACTCGCAAAGACGATCGCGGTGGCGACGAGCGCCTGCAGAATGATGCCGCCGTAGGCCGCCTCGTAGTACACCGACATGCCGCCGGCCGCGCCGCCGAACAGGGCAATGGTGATTGTCATCAGGCCCGGCTTGGGCTGGTGGCGCGTGCCGAACGCCACGACGAGGCTCATGGCGAAGGCGGCGAACGAGATGGGAAGCGTGAGCCCGGGAATCACCATGCCGACAAACACGGCCGACGCCGCGGCGACGAGGAACAGGGAGGCCGCCTTGGCAATGGTGCCCTCGTACGTCATGCGGTCGTGGGCGCCCTCGATGCCGGTGCGTTGCGCGTCAGTCTCGAAGCCGACGGGCGTGCCCGCGGTGAATTCCTTGGTGTTCGAAAAAACGGGGTTGGACACATTTCCTCCTAGGGGGTGCGCTTGAGAGTCTAACGAGCGACGACACTGCGCAGTGCCCTTGGACTGCGCATGTGCCCCCGGCGGGATTTGAACCCGCACTGTGCCGATTTTAAGTCGGCTGCCTCTGCCAGTTGGGCTACGGGGGCGGCGGGGCTACCGTGCGAGCTGCGCCGCGGAGAACGCGATGCCATCGAGGATGTCGTGCTCGCTGGTGACCACATGGGGTAACTCGCCGCCGGCGTCGCGCACGGCGGTACGGACCCTGCCCATGAGCGTGTGCCATACGAGCGCTCCAGCACCGATGACGTCGATGCGGCCGGGGTGCATGAAGCCGAGCGCGGCGCGAGACGCGTGCGACGCGTGCAGCAGTTCGTCGCACGCCTTCATGGCGGCATCGATGGGCAGGACGGCCCCATTGATGCGGTCGCGATCATAGGAGTGCAGGCCGAGCGCGTGAGCAGTCACCGTCGTAATCGAACCGGCAAGGCCCACCAGGGTGCGCGTGCGGCCCACTGGCACTCCCTCAAAGGCGGCGTCGATCGCCGCGTGAATGTCTCTCACGGCGTCCGCGATCTCGTCGGGCTCGGGCGGATCGGAGACGAGGTGTCGTTCGGTCATGCGCACGCAGCCCACCTCCATCGAGTGCGAGAACTCGGGGTGTGCGGTGCCCAGCACCACCTCGGTCGAGCCTCCGCCGAGATCCACCACCAGATACGGCGCGTCGTGGCTGGCGTCCAGCACCGACGTGGCGCCACGGAAACTCAGTTCCGCCTCTTCATGGCCCGAGATCACCTCGGGAACCACCCCCAGGCGCTCGCTCACGCCATCGAGAAACTGTTGCCGGTTGCGGGCGTCACGGGTAGCCGAGGTGGCCACAAAGCGACTGGCCTCGACGCCGTGCTCGTGGCACAAGGCTGCGGCCTCATCCACCGCGGCAAACGTCCGGTCGAGGGCGTCGGCCGCGAACTCACCCGTCCTGTCCACGCCCTGACCCAGGCGGACCACGGTCATGGTGCGCACCACATCGGTGAGGTGCCCGTCCGCAACATCGGCGATCAGGAGGCGGAGGGAGTTGGTACCGCAATCCACGGCTGCGACGCGAGTCATGCGTCCCACCCTAGCCGCGCTCGACGTCAACAGAACGCGAGCGCGGCTGGTCACATGCGCACCGGTCCGGACGCCAGCGGTCGGCCATCAGTGCCAGTGCCTCATCGCCCAACGGGTTCACCCCCGGGCCCGCAGCGAGCGCGTGGCCTACGAGCACGTGCAGGCACTTGACTCGATCGGGCATGCCGCCAGCAGAGATGCCGTGGATCTGTTCCACGTCCTCGACCGCGTAGCGCTCCTCGAGGTAGCGCTCGTGCGCCGCCTTGTACGCCGCCGCCAGCCGCTCGTCCTCGCCCAGCCGCTCCTGCATCGGGCGCATGGCGCCGGTGGCCTCGAGGGTGGAGGTCGCCGCGACTGCGCCCGGATGAGTCAGGTAGTACAGCGTGGGAAAAGGGGTGCCGTCTGGCAGCCGGGGAGCCGTCTTGACGACGGTGGGGTTGCCGCACGCGCAACGCGCCGCCACGGCCACCACGCCCCGCGGCGCGCGACCCAGTTGGGCGCGCAGGGTCTCGATGTCTTCAGGGGCGACGCTCACCCGCCCAATTCTATGGGCGTGCCCGACGAGGACGGCGCGGGATCCGCTGTCTGTGCGGGGACCGTGCTCGTCAGCGCGGGAGCGTCGGCGCCCTCGCCCACCTCCTGGATCGACGCCCACATCGTGTGGTACCACGGCCCCTCGGTGGCGCCGGTCTCGCCGGCACGCACGGCATCGACCGAACCCACCGCAGCGGGTCGCGCCACCTCCGGATCCACCACCCGATACGGGGTCTCGCCTGGGAAGACGTAGGCCAGCCGCTCACGGGCTTGCGCCACCACAAAGGCCGGGTCGTTCCAGCGCTCCAACTGCGCGTTGAGGTCGTCCACCTGTGTTTGAGCGGCGTCGCGCTCTGCCTGTAGATCGTTGATCTGCGCGCGCTGGTCCAGGTATACCCTCACCGACGGCAGCACGAGCGCAAAGGCAAGCCCCACAACGCCCGCGAGCACCAGAGTGCGCCATGACAGCATGGCCGCGAGTGACCCGCGCGCGGGCGCCGCCTGGATCGCGGGCTTGACCTTGGGCGCGCTTCCTGACGATGCGCCCTGACCCGGGCGGGAGGGCGGAGCCGTGCTCACACCGCCCCCGCGCGGCGCGGCCGAGCGCGACGAACCCGTGCGCAACGATCCGCTGCGCGCAGACGTACGCGGCGCGCCGGGACGGGTGGGGGCAGACATGCCCTCATTGTCCTGGCGCGCCGCGCGCGTGGGGCGGTGACTCGCGGAGAGTCACCTGTGTTCAGGTGGTCGCCA
>DGBM01000129.1:0-6015 GCA_002384765.1 Demequinaceae bacterium UBA4004 | reverse complement strand
AGGTCCGCGATCGTGACATCTTCGGTCTCACCCGAGCGGTGCGACACCATGGCGGTGAAGCCCGCGCGCTGAGCCATGGTCACGGCGTCGGAGGTCTCGGACAGGGTGCCGATCTGGTTGAGCTTCACGAGCAGCGAGTTGGCCGCGGCCTCTTCGATGCCCCTCTTGAGGCGCACCGGGTTGGTCACGAACAGGTCGTCGCCGACGATCTGGGTCTTGGTGCCGACGGACGCGGTCAGTGCCGTCCAGTTCTCCCAGTCGTCCTCGTCCAGCGGGTCCTCGATGGACACGAGCGGGTAGTCGGACACGAGGCCCTCGTAGAATTCGATCATCTCGGCGGCCGACTTCTGGCCGCCCTCCCACTGGTACGAACCGTCCGTGTAGAACTCGGAGGCGGCCACGTCCAGCGCGAGAGCCACGTCGTCGCCCGGCGTGAAGCCCGCCTTCTCGATGGCGACCAGGATCAGGTCGAGAGCCTCGCGGTTGGAGTCGAGGTTGGGGGCGAAGCCACCCTCGTCACCGAGTCCGGTGGCCAGCCCGCGCTCCTTGAGCACCGACTTCAGGGAGTGGTAGACCTCGGCACCCATGCGCAACGCCTCACGGAACGATGAAGCGCCCACGGGGGCGATCATGAATTCCTGGATGTCCACGTTCGAGTCGGCGTGCGAGCCGCCGTTCAGGATGTTCATCATGGGGACCGGCAGCACATGCGCGTTGGGTCCGCCCACGTAGCGGAACAGGGCCAGGTCGGCGCTGTCGGCGGCGGCCTTGGCGACGGCGAGAGACACGCCGAGGATCGCGTTTGCGCCCAGCTTGCTCTTGTTGTCCGTGCCGTCCAGGTCGATCATGATCTGGTCGATGAGGCGCTGCTCCGTGGCGTCGAGGCCGACCACCTCGGGGGCGATCTCGTCGATGACGGCGTCAACCGCCTGCTCGACGCCCTTGCCCAGGTAACGGCCCTTGTCGCCATCGCGGCGCTCGACAGCTTCGAAAGCACCGGTGGAGGCACCCGAGGGGACCGCTGCACGCGCGAACGTGCCGTCCTCAAGAGCAACCTCGACCTCAACTGTGGGGTTGCCGCGCGAGTCGAGAATCTCGCGGGCGCCGACGGCCTCAATGCTGGCCATGATGCTCCTATCGTTGTGCCGCGTGAGCGGCCATCTATGGGGTTCTCCCCCGTGAGTCTATCGAGGTGAGTTCAGTCCCGCCGGGCCACAGTACCTAGGCGGAAGCGCCGTCCGTGGCGGCGGGTTCACCCATCCACTCGCGCTGCGCAATCGGGCTGAAACCGTTGACACTCTTGAGCACGAGGTAGCTGATTTGCCCCTGGGCACCGGAGTAATTGGTGATGTCTGCGATTGCTGCGGCAATGCTGTCCGCGAACACCGCTTGCGAGAAGGCGCCGTACTCGGGGCTCACCTCCGCACGGGTTTCCAACCCGGCGAGCGCGTCCAACACGGGTTGAGTGAAGGTCAAGGTGGTGTCGTTGGCCGGAACGGCCTGCGTCGCCAGGGCGCGGACCGTGCGCACCACAGCAATCTGATCGTCCGTCACATCCGTGATCGGCCTGCCCGTGGCGAGCGCCCAGTAGACGGCATCCTGCGCGATCCGTTCATCGGTGACGACATTGCCGTCGGCGATGGATGCCTGCTCGACGATCGGCTGCAGCAACAGCAACGTCAGGACGTCCCCGGGACGGTCTTGGAATCCGAGGTCCTGCAGCGCTGTCGACCACGCGCCCACCTCTTCGTTGGTGACGGTGTTGCCGTCGAACACCGCGGCGGTGCCGGGTCGAGCGGGCTGGCCGGTGACGGCACATGCGCTGAGGACAAGGGTCAACAGGAGTGCGGCGGAGATGCGCTTCATGTCTTTCATCCTACCGGGGTCGGTAGGGCGGCCTTGAGCACCTCGCGTGCCCAGTCGAGCACGGCGAGACCCTCCACCGGCGAACCGCCGACGCGTGCCGTGGTGGGCGCAGGAACGAGGATGTTGCGCACCGCCGGCTTGATCAGCGTGCCGGGATACAGCCGCGTGATCCGCATGGCCGCTGAATCCGGCAAGGCGATCGGTGCGAACCGCACATACTTGCCTTGAGCGACCAGGTCGGTCACCCCCAGCGTGCGCATTTCCAGGCGCAGGCGCGCCACCGCGAACAGGTTGGCCACGGGCGGCGGCACGGCGCCGTAGCGGTCGTCCAGGGCGTCGGCCGCGGCAATCAGCGCGGCCTCATCCGTGGCATCGGCGATGGTGCGGTAGGCCTCCAGCCGCAAGCGCTCATGCTCGATGTACTCCGTGGGAATGTGGGCGTCGATGGGCAGGTCGATCGTGACCGGAGCGCGTTCCTCTTCGCCTTGGCCACGGAAGCCCGCGACGGCCTCCCCCACCATGCGGATGTAGAGGTCGAAGCCGACGCCCTCGATGTGGCCCGACTGCTCACCTCCCAACAGGTTGCCCGCGCCGCGGATCTCGAGGTCCTTGAGCGCCACCGCCATGCCGGAGCCAAGATCAGTGTTGGCCGCGATGGTCTGGAGCCGGTCGTGGGCGGTCTCGGTGAGGGTGCGCTCGGGCGGGTACATGAAGTAGGCGTACGCGCGGTCCCTGCCGCGCCCGACGCGGCCCCGCAGCTGGTGAAGTTGGGACAGCCCAAACGTGTCGGCGCGTTCCACGATCAGGGTGTTCGCGTTGGAGATGTCCAGCCCGGTCTCGACGATCGTGGTGCACACCAGCACGTCGTACTGTTTGTCGTAGTAGTCCACGATCACCTGCTCGAGTTGCTTCTCGCCCATCTGACCGTGGGCGACGGCGATGCGGGCCTCAGGCACCAGCTCGGCAAGGTGCATGGCCGCGCGCGTGATGGTCTTGACGGAGTTGTGGATGTAGAACACCTGGCCGTCGCGCAACAGCTCGCGGCGGATCGCTGCGGCCACTTGCGCCGGCTCTTGGGGGCCCACGTAGGTGAGGATCGGGTGGCGTTCCTCGGGCGGCGTGGCCAGCGTGGACATCTCGCGAATCCCGGTCACGGCCAACTCGAGGGTGCGCGGGATCGGCGTCGCGGACATCGACAACACGTCCACGTCGGTACGCAGCGCCTTGAGGGTCTCCTTGTGNNGCGAGCCCCTCCACCACGGCCTTGGCTTCCTTGTCGCTCTGGAAGCGGCTGAGCGCCACCACCTTGACGGGGAACGGCGCGAACCGCTCGGCGAAGGTGTCCACGTGCTGCTTGACCAGCAGTGTGGTCGGGCACAGCAGTGCCACCTGGGTGCCGTCCTGAATGGCCTTGAATGCGGCGCGCACGGCAATCTCCGTCTTGCCGAACCCCACGTCGCCGCACACGAGCCGGTCCATCGGCACCGGCTTTTCCATGTCGGCCTTGACGTCGTCGATGGTGCTCAGCTGGTCGGGCGTCTCGACAAAGGCGAACGCCTCCTCGAGTTCCCGCTGCCACGGGGTGTCCTGACCAAACTCGCGACCCTTGGTGGCCATGCGCGCGGAGTACAGCCGGATGAGCTCGGCGGCGATCTCCTTGACGGCCTTGCGCGCGCGGCCCTTGGTCTTGGCCCAGTCCGCCCCGCCCATTTTGTTCACGGACGGCGCCTCGCCGCCCACGTACTTGGTGATGAGGTCGAGCTGATCGGTGGGGACGCTGAGCCTGTCCCCCGCGTGGCCCTTCTTGGAGGGCGCGTACTCGATCACCAGGTACTCGCGCTCGACGCCGCGCACCGTCCGCTTGGTGAGTTCCACAAAACGGCCGACGCCGTGGCTTTCGTGCACCACAAAGTCGCCCGTGCGCAATTGCAGGGGGTCGACGACGTTGCGGCGTTTGGAGGGAACCTTCACCTTGGGTCCGACGACGGCGGCGGCGCGGCCCGTGAGGTCGGACTCGTGGAGCACCAGCAGTCGCTGCTCGGGGACCTGGAAGCCGCCGCCGCTCACACCGGCGACGATCTCGATCACGCCGGGCGCCGCCTTGCCCGCGTCCTCGCTCACCCTCGCCGTCAGGTCCGCGTCGCGGCACTGCTCGGCGATGCGGTGTGCCGATCCGGTGCCCGCCGCAGCCACCACCACGCGCCATCCGTCCGCGAGCCGGGCCCGCGCCACCTCAAGCGCCGCGCCGGCCCGTCCCCGGAACGACTCGAGCGCCACGAACCCGGTCTGGCCCGCATCGTCCCCACCAAATGGCCCGATGGTGGCCCAACCGAGACCCGCCGAGTCCACGGCCTCATGAAGCTCATCAAGGGTCAGGAAGCCGCCCTTGGCGAGCGGGCTGTCGGCAGCGGCCTCGGCGACAGCGCCCAGTTCCACGGGCGCGTGGGCGCCAGCCGTGGCGCTCACCCACGCGGCGGCCAGGAATTCCTCGGCGGTGCTGTGCAGGTCCTCCGCGCGGCGAGCCAGCCGCTCGGGTTCGAGGGCAACGATCCGCGAGCCGTGCGGCAGCAGGGACGGGAACGTCTCGAGGTGATCGACCAGGACGGGCAGCAGCGACTCCATGCCCTCGACCACCTGGCCGGCCGCAATGCGTCCCAGCAGGTCGGCCGCCGCNNACGGAGAACTGCCGGATCGATTCGACCTCGTCGCCAAAGAATTCGATGCGCACGGGGTGGGGGTCGGTGGGCGCAAACACGTCTACGATGCCGCCGCGCACGGCGAACTCGCCTCGCCGCTCCACCATGTCGACGCGGGCGTAGGCGGCATCGGCAAGCGACGCGACCAGGTCGGTGAGGTCGACGCGTTCGCCGCGAGTGAGCCGCACCGGTTCAAGATCCGCCAGCCCTGGCGCCAACGGCTGGAGCGCGGCCCGCAGCGGCGCCACCACAATGCGCGGGGCGGGCAGGCCCGTCTCCCGCGCGGCCTGGTCGGGGTGCGCCACCCGCCGCAGCGTTGCGAGCCGGCGCGCCACCGTGTCCGAGCGGGGGCTGAGGCGTTCGTGCGGCAAGGTCTCCCAGTTGGGGAACAGCGCGACGAGGTGAGGATCAAGGTAGGCGCCCAACGCGGACTCGAGCGCCTCCGCATCGTTGCCCGTCGCCGTGAGAACCACGAGCAGGCTGTCGTCGTTCACCGCCGAGGCCAGCAATGCTGGCGACGCCGACGCAGGGGCCGTCAGGTGGTCCCCGTCGCCGATGCTGGGTGCGCCAAGTGACGCGACGAGCGGAGCGAGCGGACGGGACAACGGGGCCTCCAGGGCATGACAACGGACCGGATTTCCGGCTCCACCATCCTAAGCGCGGTCACGGGCACACCTACCGGGCCCCCGCACCCGCCATCCGCCCAGGGCGTCAGGTGCGCGGCGGAACGGCCACGCGCCACTACGTCAGCGACGGCGGGGCCTCCGCCTCGATGTCCATGGCGTCCGGCTCGTTCACGTTGGGCGGCAGCGACGCCGTAATGACGGTGCCGTCGGCGCGCAGCGTGCCGTGGAACTTCGCCGGATCGGGAACTCCGTCGAGACGCGGTCCCTGGTCTTCGAGCGGCACCACCATCTCGGCGTGAGCGAGGATGTTGTAGTGAGTGCCGCGCACGTCCACCGTGAGGCCGGGGCCCTCCTCGACGTCAAAGGAGATGGACTCCTTGCGCACCGTCACCCTGACCCGGGTCCCGCGTTGGGTCAGTCGGAACGTCAGCGAGGGCCACGGGTCGGGAAGACGCGGGTCGAAGTGCAGCATCGTCCCGTAGTCGCGAAGGCCCCCAAAGCCATACACGAGCGCTGACCACACGCCGCCGGCCGATGCGACGTGCACGCCGTCTGCCGTGTTGGAGTGAAGGTCGCCGATGTCGACAAATGCGCTGTCCCAGAAGTACTTGAGGGCAAGCTCGTGGTAGCCGACCTCGGCTGCGATGATGGACTGAACGACGCCGGACAGCGTCGAGTCGCCGGTGGTGATCGGGTCGTAGTACTCGAAGTCGGATCGCTTCTCCTCCATGGAGAAGTGGTCGCCCTGCAAGAACAGCGCGAGGACAACGTCGGCCTGCTTGAGCACCTGGAAGCGGTAGATGACGAGCGGGTGGAAGTGCAGCAGC
>DGBM01000072.1 GCA_002384765.1 Demequinaceae bacterium UBA4004 | reverse complement strand
TGGCTCGCAGGAGTGTTCATGTTCGTCACCGGCGCCGGCATCGGCATGGTGATGCAGGTCCTCGTACTAGCCACCCAGAATGCGGTGCCTCATGCTGATCTTGGCGTGGCCACCTCCGGAGCAACGTTCTTCCGCTCCCTCGGCGGCGCGATGGGAGTGGCAGTCTTCGGCGCGCTGCTCACCCATCGGCTCCGCGACACCATCCCAGCACAACTGAAGGCAGCCGGGGTCTCCCCCGACCAGATGCCCGGCGGATCCTCCTCCTTGGGCAGCCCCGACCAGATCGCCGCACTGCCCGAGCCCGTCCATCTCGCGGTCACGACCGGGTTCGCCGAGGCGCTGCAGACCACGTTCCTCGCCGCCGTCCCCTTCGCGCTGGTCGGGTTCATCATCCTGCTCTTCCTTCGCGAATCCCCGCTACGACAAGGCCAGCATCACACCTCGGGGGAAGACATGGCCGCGGCGTTCGAGACCTCGGTCGACCCCGACGCCCATTTCACCGATGACGAAGACGACAACGAGCCCAGCCCGGTGTCGGGCCCGCCACAAGATAAGGCACACCGCCGTCGATAGGCCGACGACGGCGAGCGGTGAGCCCGGCCCGGCTGCGCGTCGCCCAGGTGCCTGTGGTCCCTCGGCTCCGAGGTTGCGTAGCGCCTCGCCTGACTGCGCGCACCGGCTTGGCGCGCCCCGCTAGGCACAACGCTTTGCGACAACGGGGATCCTCACACGCGCGGTGGGCACCGTCACGCCCCAATCTGTGGTGACGCTCCCGGCCCTGCGTCCCCAACGCTCCTGCTTCACCCGCGCGTGGCCCGAGCAGACGGTCTGGGCCGCTCTCTCCTGACAGCCGGGCCGGGACGATCGTGCGCGCGGTGTCGGGCAAGCGCAACTGTTGCGACGGTGCGCGTGGGTTCGGCCTGGGCAAACTCATCCGGGTAGAACGCGTCGACACGACTGTTCTGTGTGGCGAGGTAAATGCGGGGAAGCATCGCACCACGTCGGCGCCGATGCCGGGGGCAGAACGGGCGGATCGGCCATGGCGGTGCGGGTCTTTCCGGTGTGGGATTGGCGACATGAACTGGACGCCGAGTGCGACCCGGGGGTTAATGGAAGTGGACGATTCGGTTTAACAGGGGTAATGGGATGACCACTCGGGGCATGGGCAACATCGACACCGCCGCGTTGCAGACGCTCACACACCGCCTTCGTGATGGCGCGTCCGAGTACGCGCCCAGCGAAGCCGACGAAGCCCAAGGTCTCCCCGGGCGCTCGCCGGGTGAGGCCCTCGCACGTGCTCCGCGTGTGCCGGTCGGACCGCGCGCGGTCCTGCTGGACTGCGGGACCTCCCGAGTGGCGGGCTACACCCACGTGCTCCTCATCGCGCCTTCGGCCGAACTGCTTCTTGGCGCGTCGGCGGTCAGCCAGTTGGGTGTCATCCTGGGCCGCGTCGTCGGCGTCGAGTCGTACGGCTGGGAAGGCAACGAACTTCTTCACGTTCGAGCGCCCGGCCTCGAGTGGGAGGACCTGCTGCGCGAGGCGCAAGACGCGCTCGCCGACTACCTCGCGTCCCAGTAAATCGGGAGCGATACGTCGACTGAGGGCCGCGTTGCGACGCGCGCGCCGGTAGGCTGAACCCCAGCCGCCGACCCCCCGAAAACAGTAGGGACCCGCATGACCGACGCGCCCGCCGCCAGGCCCGCCCACGCCAATCAACCCGACGCACGTTCGACGGGTTCGCACCTTGACACCGTCGCGCACGCGCACGCGACCGCCGACCAGGACATGCCGTACGCCGCCCTGGGCCTCAAGGCCGATGAGTACCAGCAGATCGTGGGCCTCTTGGACCGCCGCCCCACTGCCGCGGAACTCGCGATGTACTCCGTCATGTGGTCGGAACACTGTTCTTACAAGTCCTCCAAGGTGCACCTGCGCCAGTTCGGCGACAAGACCACCGATCAGATGAAGAAGCACCTCATGGTGGGCATCGGCGAGAACGCGGGAGTGGTGGACATCGGCGATGGCTGGGCCGTGACCTTCAAGGTCGAGTCCCACAACCACCCGTCCTATGTGGAGCCCTACCAGGGTGCGGCGACCGGCGTGGGCGGCATCGTGCGGGACATCCTGGCGATGGGCGCGCGCCCGGTCGCAGTCATGGACGAGCTGCGCTTTGGCGCGATCGACCACCCCGACACGGCCCGCGTGGTGCACGGAGTGGTCGCGGGCGTGGGCGGCTACGGCAACTCCCTGGGCCTGCCGAACATCGGCGGCGGCTGTTCCTTTGACCCCTCATTCCAGGGCAACCCTCTGGTCAACGCGCTGTGCGTGGGCGTCATGAAGCACGAGGACATTCACCTGGCAAGTGCCGAGGGCGTGGGCAACAAGGTGGTCCTGTTTGGCGCGCGCACCGGCGGTGACGGCATCGGCGGGGCATCGATCCTCGCCAGCGAGACCTTTGAGGACGGCGTGCCAGCTAAGCGCCCCTCCGTCCAGGTGGGCGACCCCTTCATGGAGAAAGTGCTCATCGAGTGCTGCCTCGAGTTGTTTGCGGCCGATGTGGTGCAGGGCATTCAGGACCTGGGCGCGGCCGGGATTTCGTGTGCCACCTCCGAGCTCGCGTCCAACGGTTCCGGCGGCATGCATGTGTGGCTCGACGACGTCCTGCTACGCGACCCCACCCTCAACGCTGGCGAGATCCTGATGTCGGAATCCCAAGAGCGGATGATGGCGGTCGTCACTCCCGAGAAGCTCGACCAGTTCATGGCGATCACCGGCAAGTGGGAGATCGAGTCCTCCGTCGTGGGCGAGGTCAACGACTCCGGCCGCCTCACGATCGACCACCACGGCCAGCGCATCGTCGACGTGGACCCCCGCACCGTCGCCCACGAAGGCCCCACCTACCATCGCCCCTACGCGCGCCCCGCGTGGATGGACGGCCTCCAGGCCGATACGTCGTCGGCCCTCGCGCTTCCTGCAGACGGCGACGCCTTGAAGGCGACGACGCTGGCGCTGCTCGGCTCCCCGTCGCTCGCGAACCGCGCGTGGGTCACCAGCCAGTACGACCGGTACGTGCAGGGCAATACGGCCCAGGCCCGGCCCGACGAGGTGGGCGTGGTGCGCGTCGACGAGGTTACTGGCCGCGGCGTCGCCATCGCGACCCGCTCCAACGACCGCTACACCAAACTCGACCCGTACGCCGGTGCCGAGCAGGCCGTNNAACTTCGGCTCGCCCGAGGATCCCGACTCGATGTGGCAGTTCGCCGAGGCCGTGCGCGGCATCGCCGACGCGTGCCTCGAGTTGGGCGTGCCCGTCACCGGCGGGAACGTGTCGCTGTATAACGGCACGGGCGAGCCGGGCCGCATCGACTCGTCGATCAACCCCACGCCCATCGTCGGCATCCTGGGCGTCTTCGACGACGTCCGCCGCGCCACTCCCTCCGGTTGGCGGGAGGTGGGCCAGGCGCTGTACCTGGTGGGCGCCACGCGCGCCGAGCTCGACGGCTCCGCNNGCCGAGAAGGTGCTGGCCGAGGTCATGGTCTCTGCATCACGCGATGGACTTGCCGATGCTGCCCGCGAGGTGACCGAGGGCGGCCTCGCCGCGGCCGTCGCGGCGGGCGCGCTGCGCTACGGAGTGGGCGCGCGCATCGTGCTGGACGAGATTGTCACTCGCGACTCAGTCAGTCCCGCGCAGGCGTGGCTGAGCGAGTCTCAGGGCCGCATCCTGGTGGCGATCCCGCGCACGGAGGAACCCCGCTGGGCCGCGATGCTCGAGGCGCGCCGCGTGCCGTTCGCGCGCATCGGCGTCACCCAGGACGAGCCGGTCATCGAGGTGCAGGGACAGTTCACGCTACCCCTTGCCGAGTTGCGTGAGGCCTGGGACGGCCCGCTGCCCGCCCACTTCGCTTGAGTCTCGCGCCGCCGCTCGACCCCACGACTGCTCCGCCGTGTCACCCTGGTGCCATGCCTCGTCGCACTGACAGCGCCATTGGGCGCGCCGCCGTCGAGCGCGCCTCGGGGAAGGATCCAGACCGAGACACGCTGGGGACCGCCGTGCGGTACCTGCTTCAGGAGCTCGCAGACCGCGCGCCCGGGCGCAGCGTCGAGGTCCGGGTGCCTCCTTTTGGAGCGGTGCAGTGCATCGAGGGAACGTCGCATCGGCGCGGAACGCCGCCGGCGGTGATTGAAATGGATGCGCAGACCTGGATTGCGCTGGGCATGGGCACCATGACGTGGGCCGATGCGATGACGCGGGGCCAGGCGCGGGCATCGGGTGAACGCGCGGATCTCTCCCCGTGGTTGCCCCTGATCGCTGACTAGCGCCGCTGGACGCGGCAGGGGTTCGATCGGCAAGCCTCCGCACGCCGCTGGCCCCGCAAGCACACTCGCATCGGCGGCGAGGTGCCAGGCGGGTTCGACGTCACCTGCGACTGCGGACCCGTCGCGGGCGTGCGGTGTCGCGCGCTCGCGTCGGAACTTTTCGGTGAAGCGGCGCAGCAATTTGGGTCGTCGTCCCGGGCGCGTGATAACGGTTGCAAAGTGATAACGAAAACGTTATCGACGACAACGAATGGGTCTCAAGTCGGTTCTGCGATTGCCGTGAGCCTAATCGTTTGCCTATGGTGGAAATGGTCGCGAGCGGTGGTCACTCCAAGGTGACCGTCGCGGCTACCCACCAGGCAGGTGAGGGAATGACCCTTCGCCGAATCCGGTGGGAGCACATGCACGACTCAACGGAGAGGAAAGCTACGCAAATGAAGCGAATCATGAAGGTTCAGCTTGCTGCCGTCGCTGTTTCTGGTCTCTTGCTAGCCGGTTGTTCGTCATCCACTGACACGCCGACCAGCTCGAGCGCCATGACAAGCAGTGACGGCGGTTCGATGCCCGCAGGATGCGAGGACTACGAGGCCTACGGAGTGCACGAAGGCGGCACGGTCGAGCTCTACGGCACCATTACGGGCGTCGAGGCAGAAAACCTGCAGGCGACGTTCGACGATTTCACCAACTGCACGGGTGTCGCCGTGACCTACAACGGTGATGACCAGTTCGAGACCCAGATCAACATTCGCGTCGACGGCGGCAACCCGCCCGACCTCGGCATCTTCCCGCAGCCTGGCCTGCTCCAGCGCGTGGTGGGCACCGGCGCCATCGTTCCGGCTCCCGCGTCGGTTTCCGACAACGTGGACAAGTGGTGGTCTGCTGACTGGAAGAACTACGGAACCGTCGGTTCCACGTTCTACGCGGCACCGCTGATGGCGTCCGTCAAGGGCTACATCTGGTACTCGCCCAGCGACTTCGCCGCCAACGCCTACGAGGTTCCGACCACGTGGGCCGAGATGATGGACCTCACGGCGACGATGGCTGCCAACGGCGGCACCGGCCCCAACTACAAGCCGTGGTGCATTGGCTTCGAGTCCGGCACCGCGACCGGCTGGGCTGGCACCGACTGGCTCGAAGACATCGTGTTGCGTCAGCAGGGTGCGGACGCCTACGACCAGTGGGTGGCCGGCGACCTCGACTTCACGTCACCAGAGATCAAGGAGGCGTTCGAGACCTTTGGCGCAATCGCGCTGAACCCCGACTACGTCAACGGTGGCCTTGGTGACTCGGCGTCCATCGTCGCGACCTCCTTCCAAGAGGGCGGCCTGCCGATCCTCGATGGCAGTTGCTCGCTCCACCACCAGGCATCGTTCTACGAGAGCCAGTGGCCGGAGGGCACCAACGTCGCACCTGACGGTGATGTCTGGGCATTCCTGACGCCCCCGATGGCCGTGGGCGACCCCGCTGCCGTCACCGGTGGCGGCGAGTTTGTGGGCGCGTTCAACGACAACGACGCAACCGTCGCGGTTCAGACCTACATGGCCTCGGACACCTGGGCCAACAACCGCGTCTCGCTTGGTGGTGTGATCTCGGCCAACAAGGGCCTGGACCCCAACAACGCCTCCAGCCCGGTGGGCAAGGCATCGGTTGAGATCCTGCAGGGAGAGGACACCGTATTCCGTTTCGACGCTTCGGACCTCATGCCTGCTGAAGTGGGTGCCTCGGCATTCTGGACCAGCATGAACGACTACGTCACGGGAACCCCCCTTGACACCGTTCTGTCGGACATTGAGAACGCTTGGCCGTAAGGGTTAAGAGTCCATAGCTGGCTGGGCCTCGCGCACTGTCGCGGGGCCCAGCCGGTGCGTGCCAACGAGGTGAAAGGAGTCGACGATGATGTCGACTGAGGTGCCCTTGTCTTTGATCCGGGGGTTGCCCATGGCAGGACTTGATGGAGAGTTCTGGTCAACGCAGGGCAGCAATGTCTTACTCGCCCTCGTCGCGATCGTGGTATTTCTCGTGGTGGTGGCGCTCGTCATGTACGGCGCCGACATGGTTCGCGGCGTGGTCCGCGACAAGGTTCAGCTGGTGGTCCTCATCTCGCCAGTGCTTTTTCTTCTTGCAGTCGGCCTGATCTATCCGGCGCTTAGCACCGTCTGGTTGTCCTTCAACGATGTGGTCAAGGTCCCGGACCCGGTGACCGGCATTTACACCACGGTGACGCAGTTTGTGGGTCTCGACAACTACCAGTTCGCGTTCACCGACCCGACGACGTTGCGCTCCGTCATCAACACCATGGTGTGGATGGTCCTGGTACCAGCGCTGTCGACCGGCATCGGACTGGCCTATGCGGTGTTCATTGACCGAGCCAAAGGTGAGAGGGTCCTCAAGTCCTTGGTTTTCATGCCGATGGCCATCTCCTTCGTGGGTGCCTCGGTGATCTGGGGCTCGATCATGTACGACTACAACCAGGTCGGAACCCAGACGGGCATGCTCAACGCCGCGCTGACCCAGTTCGGGTTTCCTGCGGTCAACTTCCTGACGGAACAGCCGTGGAACACGGTCTTCCTGATCTTGATTTTGGTGTGGATCCAAACCGGTTTCGCCATGGTGATTATCTCTGCGGCCATCAAGGGTGTTCCGATCGAGATGAATGAGGCGGCGTCTCTCGACGGCGCCAACGCGTGGCAACGCTTCTGGTCGATCACGGTGCCGTCGATTCGCGCCACGCTGGTGGTGGTTCTCACGACCATTACGATCGCCTCGCTCAAGGTCTACGACATCGTCCGGACGCTCACGCAGGGTCGTGACGGTACGGACATTGTCGCCAACAAGATGTACGTGCTGAGCTTCGTGGAGGGCCGCGAGCCTTTGGGCGCTTCACTGGCCGTCATCCTGTTCATCTTTGTCATCCCGATCGTCATCTACAACGTGCGGTCGCTCAACAAGGTGAAGGAGACTCGCTGATGAGTGTCACGATGCCTCCCGCTGGTCCTGAGGTCACCCCTGACGCGGCGCCGACTCGCAAGAAGACGCGGGCCGGTCAAGCAAAGGAGAACCTCACATCGCCGTGGGCGACTGCGGCCGCAATCATCATCGCCATGCTGTGGACAATTCCCACGGTGGCGCTGTTCATGACGGCCTTGATCCCTGGGGACAGATACCGCGTCGATGCGTGGTGGACGGTCGCCGCCGACGGCGGTCTGACCTTCTCCAACTTCAGCTACGTGTTGTTCAATTCGTTCGGGGACAACTCGACCGCACCGCCGCTGCTCGGCAACGTGATCAACTCGATCGTGGTGACCGTACCGTCGGTCGTCTTCCCCCTCGTGTTCGGCCTCATGGCGGCGTATGCGATCGCGTGGATCCCCTTCAAGGGCTCGAACTTCCTGTTCGTGTCGATCTTCGCGTTGCAGGTGGTGCCGTTGCAGTTGGCCCTCATCCCGCTGCTCAAGATCCTCGGCCCGAATAACCTCAACATCGCCGGGCAATTCCCTGGCGTCTGGATAGCGCACACGATCTTCGCGATGCCGCTTGCCGTGTTCCTGTTACACAACTTTGTGTCACAGATACCCAGCGACATTCTCGAGGCCGCACGCGTGGATGGAGCTAGTCACACTCAGACGTTCTTCCGGATCATTATTCCTTTGTCGCTGCCCGCGGTGGCGTCATTGGCGATCTTCCAGTTCCTGTGGGTGTGGAACGACCTGCTGGTGTCTTCGGTATTCGGTGGTAGAAGCACCTTCCCGCTCACGTACCCGATCTCGAACCTGGCCGGTCAATACGGCCAATGGGCGTATCTGGTCCCGCCCGCTGCATTCATCTCGATGATCATCCCGCTGATCGTGTTCTTCTCGCTTCAGCGGTACTTCGTGCGCGGCCTGCTGGCCGGCTCGACTAAGGGCTGATGGCACCGCCCGCGCCGGTCTCGCACCGGCGCGGGCGTGTCAGCGCCTAGACTCGTCCCGTGACCGACGGTACTGAGCCCACCCCGGACAACGTGCGCGACAGCGCCATTCCGGCAACCTATCGGCGAGCGCCCCGGACGGAGCGCTTCATCCTGACGGGCGCTGGCATCGGCCTGCTCGTGGGGCTTGTCCTGGGAGCCATCCTTCCCGCCGGCACCGGCGTCGGCAGAGCCGTGGGGATGCTGCTCGTCGGCCTCGCGGGAGCGCTCGCGGGGGGCCTCATCACGGGCGCGCAGGCCGCGATCATCGAATACGTTTCTGGGCGTTCGGCAGACCGCCAGCGCGCGGCGATCGAGGCCGAGACGATGACCAGCCTTGAGCCACACGACGATGAATGGACGGCCGATGGCCCGCGGTGACGGACGGCTCAATCATGACCTGATGCCCGGCGAGAAGGGCCCTCAGGACGCGTGCGGCGTGTTCGGGGTGTACGCGCCGGGCGAAGAGGTCGCCAAGCTCACGTACTTCGGCCTCTACGCGCTACAGCACCGCGGTCAGGAGTCCGCGGGCATCGCCACGTCCGACGGCCACAAGATCCTTGTCTTCAAGGACATGGGTCTGGTCTCCCAGGTGTTTGATGAAGGCGCGCTGGAGGCACTCCAGGGCCACATTGCGGTGGGCCACGCGCGCTACTCCACCACCGGCGCCTCGACGTGGGCGAACGCCCAGCCGACGTTGGGCCCCACCGCCCACGGCACAGTGGCGTTGGGCCACAACGGCAACCTGACGAACACCCAAGAGCTCATCGACCTGCTGATCAGCCGGGAGGGCATGGCCAAGCGGCTGGATCTCAAGGGCGGCAAGTGCACCGACACGGCCATCGTGACCGCGCTGTTGGGGTACGACGCGCAGGACACGCTCGCCGAGACCGCCTTGGAACTGCTGCCGTACTTGCGCGGCGCATACTCCTTTGTCTTCATGGATGAGCACGCCCTGTACGCGGCGCGTGACCCGCAAGGGGTTCGCCCCCTCGTGCTGGGCGAGCTGCCCTCCGGCGGTTGGGTGGTTGCATCCGAGACGGCGGCACTGGACATCGTCGGAGCACATCAGGTCCGCGAAGTCGAGCCGGGCGAGCTGCTCATCATCGACGACGAGGGAGTTCACTCCGAGCGATTCGCCGACGCCGACCCCAAGGGCTGCATCTTCGAATACGTCTACCTGGCCCGCCCCGACACCACGATCGCCGGTCGCTCGGTGCACGCAGCGCGTCTCGAGATGGGCCGGCAGCTGGCACGCGAGTTCCCCGTCGAAGCGGACCTGGTCATCCCGACCCCCGAATCGGGAACCCCCGCCGCGGTCGGCTACGCCCAGGCATCGGGCATCCCGTTCGGCCAGGGCCTCGTGAAGAACACGTATGTGGGCCGCACGTTTATCCAGCCCTCTCAAACCCTCCGCCAGCTGGGAATCCGCCTCAAACTCAACCCCTTGCGCGAGGTCATCGAGGGTAAGCGGCTGATCGTCGTGGACGACTCGATCGTGCGCGGAAACACCCAGCGGGCGATCGTCAAGATGCTTCGTGAAGCGGGCGCGGCGGAGGTCCACGTGCGGATCTCGTCGCCGCCCATTCAGTGGCCGTGCTTCTACGGAATCGACTTCCCCACGCGCGAAGAACTGGTCGCCGTGAGCAAGACGATGGACGACGTGCGCGATCAGATCGGCGCCGACTCCCTGGGCCACATCTCGCTCGAGGGCATGCTTGAGGCGACGAAAGTCGCCGAGTCCCGCTTGTGCACCGCCTGCTTCACCGGCAACTATCCGATCGCGCCGCCCGTGGACGCACGTCACCTGCTTCTTAGTCAGCCCGAGGGGGTCGCTACGTGAGCACCGACCCCATGACCTACGCCTCGGCTGGCGTCGACACCCGCGCGGGGGACCGCGCGGTGGAGTTGATGAAGGAGGCGGTGGGCAAGACGCACGGCCCCGAGGTGCTGGGGGGAGTCGGCGCGTTCGCGGGTCTCTTCGATGCTTCAGCGCTCAAGGAGTACCGCCGCCCGCTGCTCGCCTCCTCCACCGATGGCGTGGGCACCAAGATCGTCATCGCGCGCGCGATGGACATCCACGACACGATCGGCCAGGACCTGGTCGCCATGGTCGTGGATGACATCGTCGTGTGCGGCGCCAAGCCGCTCGTCATGACGGACTACATCGCGTGCGGAAAGGTGGTGCCGGAGCGCATCGCCGACATCGTGCGCGGCATCGCCGAGGGCTGCTTGATGGCGGGCACTGCGCTCGTGGGGGGCGAGACCGCCGAGCACCCGGGAGTGATGGCGCCCGACGACTACGACGTCGCAGGGGCCGCCATCGGCGTGGTCGAGGCCGACGCCCTGCTGGGCCCCGACAAGGTGGCCTCAGGGGACGTGGTGGTCGCCATGGCGTCGTCCGGGCTGCATTCGAACGGGTACTCGTTGGTCCGGTCCGTCATGGCGCATGCGGGCTGGACGCTCGACCGCCACGTGAGCGATCTGGGCCGCACCGTGGGCGAGGAGTTGTTGGAGCCCACGCGCATCTACGCCACGTTGTGTGTGAGTCTCGCGGCCACGGTGCCGGGCCTCCATGCCTTCTCCCACATCACCGGCGGGGGGCTTGCGGCGAACCTCGCACGCATCATTCCCGTGGGGCTCGCGGCCACCGTGGCGCGCGACGCGTGGCAACTTCCGGCGATCTTCGATGCGGTGGCCGGCGCGGGCAACGTTCCCATGCACGATCTCGAGTCGACCCTCAATATGGGCGTCGGCATGGTGGCCGTGGTGTCCGAGTCCGATGCCGACGCGGTGATGGCGGCTTCGACCGCGGCGGGCGTCCCGGCATGGGAACTGGGAAGGGTCACGGCGGACGATGGGCGCGCGGCGTCGGCGGATGTCGTGCGAGGAGCCAAGGGCGTCCAGGGCGGCGCCGTGTATCTCGGCGGCGCCTACCGCGTCTAGTGGGTGCGCCGACAACGTGAGCCGACTGCTGGCGCTACGGAATCGGGTCTAGTCGTCGTCGTCGGCCCGGCGGTCGGGACCGTCGTCCTCCGACTGTTGCGCAGGCACGCTGGAGTGACCAATGAGCTCTCGTTCCAACTCGCGCAGATCGCTGCTGTGGTCGGTGTACTTGAGCTGACGCGCTATCTTCGCGTCTTTTGCCTTTTGACGGCCGCGCCCCATGTTCGCCCGTCCCTTCTGACTACTGAGGACACGCAAAACTGCGGTCCTCCGCTTCGAGTCCTGCGGATACTCTACAACCTTCGTTCGACCACTCGCGAATCTCTGGACAAACCCGCCAAAATGGGAAATCTTTCCGGAACCGCGTCATAATCGTACGAGTCGGGAGTCTCATGGGGTACGAGGCCCGCAGGGCACCCGGCACTACTGAGGGAATGAAAATGATGGCTGATACTCTCCATGACCCGGAGAAGCTGCTCACGCCAAGTGAGGTTGCCGCAATCTTCCGCGTCGACCCCAAGACCGTGACCCGTTGGGCCAAGGTTGGCAAGCTTTCTTCGATCCGCACCCTGGGTGGTCACCGGCGCTTTCGCGAGCAAGAAGTACGTACCCTGCTCGCTGAGGCGCAGGATCAGGCCCACTCCGCTTAACATCCGCACACGAGCACGGCCCCCGTCCCGCAAGGATGGGGGCCGTTCCCACGCCCGCAGTGCACCAGCGGCCAGGTCCGCCGCCGAGCGGTGCCACCCGGAGCGCGCGTGGCCCCCAGTCGGGCTCTCATCTTGGCCGTAATCTTGGCTCATGACTGCAGCCCTGGCGCACGCGCGCTTCGAGACCCCCGTCGGCGATCTCAGCGTGTTCGCTGGCGAGGACGGCGTGGTGCGCGCCGCCGGCTTCCGTCCGGAGGCTCAGGTGGCGGCGCAGTTGCCCGCCGAGCTCCTCGATCACGGATGGTCGGCGGGTAGGGTGCCGCACGTGAGGGAGGCCGTCGAGGCGTGGCTGGATGGCGATGGGGACGCGATTGCCGCGGTTCCGGTAAGCCAAGAGGGTGGCCCCTTCTTTCAGCAAGTGTGGGAAGCCACCAGGTGCATCGTGCCCGGGCAGCCACAGTCCTACCAAGAGGTGGCCGCGGCGGCGGGCAGTCCGCGGGCGATGCGGGCGGCGGGCACGGCCTGCGGACACAACGCCATCGCGCTGTTCGTTCCGTGTCATCGCGTGATCGCTTCGGGTGGGAGGTTGGGGCAGTACGGCCCCGACGGCGTGGGAAGCAAGGCCGCGTTGCTCGCCTTCGAGGCGGGATGGGGTGACGCGGCGATGCTACGCGCCGGGCGCGAGGCTCGCCCGGACGATGTCGCGCCCGCGGTCGGCGTGGAGTGGACCGCCGCACGGCGCGCGGGAGGCAATCGATGAGCGGGGCCCCGGCCGCACACCACGCACCCTTGCGGATGTGGCTGCCATCGTTGATGGTGGCCGCGTTGGGATGGGGGTCGTCGTTCCTCTTCATCAAGATGGGCCTTGAGGCCTTCACGCCCGCGCAGGTCGGTTTCGGCCGCCTTTTGGTGGGGGCGGCGGTACTCGTAGCCATGGTGGCGTTCTCCCGACGCTGGCCACACTTCACGTGGAAGCAGGTGGGCGCCATTGCCGTGGTCGGCGTGGCTATGTCTGGCGTGCCGATGGTGCTGATCCCCATGGCAGAGCAAGAAATCACCTCGATCCTTGCCAGCCTGCTGAACGCGTCAACGCCGCTGTGGACCGCCCTGTTTGTCGCACTCCTCATTCCCGCGGAGCGGACCACCCGTGCCCAGTTGGTGGGCCTTCTCGTGGGTGCTGCCGGAATCGCCGTGCTGGTGGGCGCGTGGGACGTGCATGAGTTCTCGCTGCGAGGCACGGTGTTGATGTTGACCGCGACCGCGTTCTACGGCATCGGCGGCACGTTGTCACGAATGCTCCTGACGCGGGTGAGCACCGGCCCGGCGGCGCTGTCGATGGCGCAGATCGGGCTCTCAGCCGTCATGCTGGCGCCGGTGGCCGTGCTTTCGGGCGCGCCGGACGAAGGCGCGTTCTCGCCCACGGGGCCGGCACTGTGGGGCGTTCTCGCCCTCGGCGTGATCGGTACATCCTTCGCCTATGTCATGTTCTGGAAGGTCGTGAAACTCGCGGGCGCGACTGCGGCCACGTCGGTGACGTTCGTGGTGCCCGTGGTCGCCACCATCCTGGGCATTGCGGTGCTGGGCGAGACCCTTCAGTGGTACGAACCCATCGGCGCGCTCGTCGTGTTCGTCGGGGTGTGGCTCGCTGGCCGTACCCCACCGAAACCACCCCCGCCTCCTGCGGCAACCCCGCCCGGGGCGCCGTCCGTGGACGTGGCCTAACTGGCGAAGTAGCGGCGCAGGTTTTTGATCGCGCGCTCGGGCTTGAGATCCTTATTCTTGTTGATCTTCGCAGCGCCGATGGCGACCAGGAGTCCGCCGATGAGCAGCAGTGCGCCGCCCACCACGAGCGCCGCGAGCCAGGCGGGCCAGACTTCTGCCAGGCCCAGTACGGCGGCCACGAGGAACGTGCCCGTGGCGAAGAAGAGGAACGACGCGGCGCCAGCCACCAGGCCCACGCCGATGCCGATGCCCTTGGCCTTCTGCACCATCTCGGTCTTGGCGTCGTCGATCTCGGTGCGCATGATCCCCACGGCCTGGCCAGCGACAGCCGCCACCAATGCGTTCACCAGGTACTTGCCAAAGCGGGCGGTGTTCATCATGCCTCCTAGAGATGTTGCCTCAAGTACATCGCTTATCGGGGCCTCTGCGCAAACGCATGAGGCCCTGTGAGCGGACCCGTCCCGCGAATCACGTGCGGTTCGGACGCGGGGCGCATTGGTGACAGATGTCCTAGACTCCGAAGATGAGAGTCGCGATCGCGCCGGACTCGTTCAAGGGGTCCCTCTCGGCCGACGCCGCCGCGCGGTCCATCGCGGCCGGGTGGCGCGCGGCTCGCCCCGGCGACGAACTCCTGCTCCTGCCGCAGGCCGACGGGGGCGAGGGCACGCTGGACGCGATCGAGGCATGCGTGGCGGGTGCGCGCCGACACGACGTCTTCCCGGTCGACGGTCCCGACGGCCGCCCCACGCGCGGCGAGTGGCTCATGCTTCCCGACGGCACTGCGGTGGTGGAACTGGCGCAGATGTGTGGCCTGCCGATGATGCGAAGCCTTGACCCCCTCGGGAGCTCGACGCGCGGGCTGGGGCAGACCATTGCGGCGGCCCTCGACGCGGGGGCGACGGCGCTCGTGATCACGCTTGGCGGGTCGGCCTCGACGGACGGGGGAGCGGGTGCGCTCGGGGCTCTGGGGTTGCAACTGCACGACGCCGTCGGGACGCCCGTGAAGCGGGGTGGGGGCGCGCTTGCGCTTCTCCACGGAGTCGATCGCTCCGCCCTGATGTCGCCGCCCCCTGGCGGCGTCACCGTGCTCACGGACGTGACGGCGCCGCTGCTCGGTCCCACTGGGGCA
>DGBM01000170.1 GCA_002384765.1 Demequinaceae bacterium UBA4004 | reverse complement strand
GGCGGATGCCGTTTCACGCCGGGAGTTGACATCGGCTACCGTCTGCTCGCTCCACTGCGTGGGGTTGAGAAGCGTCAGGGGACCTGTCATCGCATCCTTGCTCACCGCAGCGCCTCCTCATCCCCGCGGAGGGCCCACTCGGAGAAAGCCTCGTCCTGCTGTCGGGTCTCCAGGTAGTTCCGGGTCACTCGCTCGATGTACTCCGGCATCCCGTCGGCCTTGACCTTGTGGCCGCGCAACTTGCGGCCAAAGTCGTTGTCCTCGCCGCGACCGGGCCGCCCGCCCAGGTGCACCTGGAAGCCGGGCACTTGCTCACCCGTCTCGTCGTCCAGCACCAGTTGGCCGTTGAGTCTGATGTCGGCGACTTGGATGCGGGCGCACGAATTGGGGTAGCCGTTGTCGTGGACCGAGATGGGGGTGTCGAGGTCGGGGAAGGCCCGGTCGAGCGTCTTGACGACCTCGCGAGCGGTCGCCTTGGTCTCCACGATCGCGAGCTTGCAGTACTCGGTGCCGGGGCGGCGCTAGGTGTACAGACCCCACCAGCGCACGCGGCCGCGAAGGTCGCTCGGCGGGATCGACCAGAAGCCCCACTTGGAGTACAGCGTCTCGATGCGGTGGCGCACGTCGAGCGGGTCGGAGACCGACGTGAACTCCTCCTTCGGGTTGAGTGGGTGCGGTCACCCGCCGCCCACTGTCCGTCCTTGGAAGCGGTGTCCTTGCGCGCCGAAGCCTCGCGAGTGCGAATGAGGCGCGCCTCGTCGCGTCGCTGGCGGCGTTCGTCGGCATCGTGCGTGTCGGTGGTGGTGCTCACCGATCGTCCTCGTGGGAAAACCGGGAACTCGTCCGCGAGCGTGCTTCAGCAACGCTCGGAAGGCCGAGCGCCCAGGGCTGCAGGGGGTCTGTGTCTGGGCGGCTAAGCCGGCAGCCACACGGCACAGCGCATCGCGCGCATGGAGCGCGAGCGGATGCACTGGAGGGCCATGGCGGAGAGTGTGGCACGGGACCGAGGTCCTAGGCGGACGGTCGGCGCGGCGGACTTCACTCCGGGGACGAAGGCACATACCTCACCAGGTATGCGCTCAGTGCCGCACCCGTTCCTCGATGAACTTCTCAATCTCGTCGATGAGCAGCGGGTTCCTGGTCTGCAGCGCGATCTCCCGGGTGCCGAGCGTGACGCCGCCGCGCACAAAGTTGTGCGAACCAGTGATGGCGACGCGCTTGCCGGACCTCAGGTAGAACACCATCACCTTGGCGTGCAGGTACTGGCGCTTGGTGTACAGCGTGTGGTGGCGCGTGAACGCCATCGACACGGCGATCAGGAGGCGGTTGAAAAGGCTCGCGTTGCGCGGCGGGTTGAACCACATCTCGTGGTGCTTGGACGCGACGATCTTGCCCAGCTCTCCCGTGGGGCAGTACTGGGAGACCAGCACGACGCGCTTGGACTTGCGCGCGAACTTGACAGCCCGGCGGTAGATGATCGAGTCGCCTGGAATCCCGCCATCGACCAGCACCTGATCCTTGCCATACGTGAGAGCGGACGAGCGGAAGCCCGAGAAGAAGGAGTTGGCGTGGCGGGTGCGTGCGTAGACGCGCACCAGGTCCTCGGCCAGGCGGTGGTCGGTGATCCGCAGCATGTAGTCGCCGTTGGTCGCACCGCGATCGTCGAGGTTGACCCCGCCAAAGCTGTAGACCGTGTCGTCAACCACGCAGAACTTGGTGTGCGTTCGCCCGCGCCACGGTAAGCCTCCCTCTTGACCCAACCAGTCGAACGTTGCCCCCGCATCGGTCAACTCCGTCGCCATAGCCATCGAGGCGCGCCGCCGCTTGGTCAGGTAACGCTTCGGCACAAAGCGCCCGGCGGCATCGGCGTACGTGAAGGTGTCGGCGGCCACGTGGACATCCACGCCCCGGTGCGCGGCCGCCACCAAGGCGTCCAGCAGGCCTTCGGTCTCGGCCTCGTCGGCAATGGTGAGCGCGATGACCCGAACCCGCCGCTTGGCGTCATGAATGCGTTGGGTGGCGTCGGCGATGTACTCCTGAGGCAACAACAGGTCCGCGCGCTCCAGGTGGCGGTCGTCCCCGACGCGCGCCGGTCCGGGGCCCGGCTTGGGCCGCGTGGTCAGGTGTGCAATGTCCATATATCTAGGTTGACGGTTGATGGCGTCCAATCATTCCGGGGCCACACATCGTCACCGCAAATTCAGCGAAGATTCACGTGGGGCAACGGCCACCGCGCGCCGCAGTAACGCCGCCGAGGCCACGCAGGAATGGCGCACGAGGTCGTGGGCGTTGAGTTTGGGGCGTCTATACTCTGTGCCGTTCGCCCTGGACGCCGTCTGGGCCCCACATCTCCCATGCCAAGGAATCTCATCGTGACTACCGAACGACCGCTACGTGTCGCCGTGATTGGTGCCGGGCCCGCCGGCACCTACGCGGCCGACATCCTCAGCAGAGCAAGCCTTCCCGCGTCGATCGACATCATCGAGCGGTTGCCGACTCCGTTCGGCCTGGTGCGCTACGGGGTGGCGCCCGACCACCCCCGCATCAAGCAGATCGTCGTGGCGCTCGCGAACGTTCTTGGCCGTGGCGACATCCGGCTGTTGGCCAACGTCAACATCGGCACCGACCTCACGCTGCAGGACCTTCGTGAGCACTACGACGCGGTCATCTTCGCGACCGGTTCGTTCAAGGACGCCGACCTCAACATTCCTGGTATTGACCTGGATGGATCGTACGGAGCCGCCGAGCTGGTGAACTGGTATGACGGCCACCCGGACGTCCCGCGCACGTTTCCGCTGAACGCCAAAGAGGTCGCCGTTTTCGGGGTGGGCAACGTCGCTCTCGACGTTGCCCGCATCCTGTCCAAGCAACCCAAAGACCTGGCATCCACGGACATTCCGGCCAACGTCATGGAGGGCCTTGAGGCGTCCCCGGTGACGGATGTGCACCTGTTCGGTCGCCGCGGTCCAGCGCAGGTCAAGTTCACTCCGCTGGAGTTGCGAGAACTCGGTCAGGTTCCGGATGTGGACGTCATCGTGTACCCCGAGGACTACGACTTTGACGAGGGTTCGATGGCGGCCGTCGAGGGGCACCACCAGACCAAGCAGGTGGTCAAGACGCTGACCGACTGGACCCTGCGTGAGCCCACCGGTGCGTCGCGACGGATACACCTGCACTTCCTGCAGGCGCCCCACGAGGTGTTGGGCAAGGACGGGAAGGTGACGGGCGTCCGTGTTGAGCGCACCGCGCTCACGGGCGACTGCAACGTCAAGGGGACCGGCGAATTCATCGACTACCCCGTGCAGGCCGTCTACCGCGCGGTCGGCTACTACGGCACGCCCATCGACGGGATTCCTTTCGACGCGTCGAAGGGCACCATCGCCAACGTCGGCGGTCGAGTGGTGGACGGCGGCGACGTGCTGCCCGGCTACTACACGACCGGCTGGATCAAGCGCGGCCCGGTGGGCCTCATCGGCTCCACCAAGTCCGACGCGGCCGAGACCATCGAAAACCTGATCGAGGACGCCGACCGGCTGTTCGCGCAGACCGAGGCGGGACCCCAGCAGCTCAGCCCTGACAACGTGTTGTCGCTTCTGAAGCGTCGCGGCGTGCCCGTGGTCCAGTGGAAGGACTGGGAGGTGCTCGACGCTCACGAGCGCGCGACCGGCGAGGCCGACGGTCGGGAGCGCCTCAAGGTGGTTCCGCGCGAAGAGATGACGGACGTCGCACTGCGCCGCAAAGAGTAATTCTCAGTCCTCCGCCTCCGTCTTCCACGTCGCGAGACTGGGGATCGCGGGCGCCGCGAGGCGGGCGTGCCGCCACGCGTCCAGCGCACGTCCCGGACATTCTGGAACGCGCACAGTGGGTCACCCGTTCTTACGTCGAACAGGAGGATCACGTGACCACCCGACGCTACTTCAACGGCGCCAAGACGCTGGGGCTTTTTGTGTTGCTCTGGGCCGTACTGCTGGGCCTGGGAAGTTTCATTGCCGGAGGCAGTTACCTGTGGCTGTTTGCGGCATTCGGCGTGATCAGCACCTTCATCGGGTACTGGAATTCCGCCACACTCGCCATTCGAGCCATGCAGGCGCGCCCCGTCACCGAGGTCGAGCAGCCCACGATGTATCGCATCGTGCGCGATCTGTCGCGGGACGCCAACCAGCCGATGCCTCAGCTCTACGTGTCGCCCACCGCCGCCCCCAACGCCTTTGCGACGGGCCGCAATCCCTCCAACGCCGCTGTGTGCTGCACCGAGGGCATCCTGGAGCTACTCAACGAGCGGGAGCTGCGCGGCGTGCTCGGCCACGAGCTCATGCACGTCTACAACCGCGACATCCTGATCGGATCCGTGGCCGCCGCCATCGCGGGCATTGTCACGTCCGTGGCGACCATGGCGATGTGGTTTGGCGGCGGGCGCAACAGCCGCGACAACCCGCTCGGCATCGTCGGACTGCTGGCCATGCTGATCCTGGCGCCGCTGGCCGCCACCATGATCCGCATGTCGATCTCACGCACCCGTGAGTACGACGCCGACGAGGACGGCGCCAAGCTCACCGGCGACCCCGCGGCGCTCGCGTCGGCGCTGCGCAAGCTCGAATCCGGGGTTGCGGCGCGCCCGCTCCAGCAGACCCCGCAACTGGAAAACGTCAGCCACATGTTCATCGCCAACCCCTTCAAGGGGGTCGGCCTCGCGCGCATGTTCTCCACCCACCCGCCGATGGACGAGCGCATTGCCCGGCTGGAGGAGATGAACGCGCACCGGGGCTTTCTGAACTAGTCCCCGGGAGTGCGCCCGGTCTAGAACAGGGCGATCAGGAATCCGAGCAGCAGCAATGAGTTGACGACCTCGATGGCGCCCACCGCCGGAACCTTGAGGTGCCATGTCGGAAGCAGCGCGGCACGCGCCAGGAACCAGGCAAACGGCAACGCCAGCCAGGCGTTCACCGCGACGGCGCCCGCGAGTGCGCCCACGTGGAACGCGACGGAGACCATGTAGTGCGCGCGACTGCCGTGCTC
>DGBM01000023.1 GCA_002384765.1 Demequinaceae bacterium UBA4004 | reverse complement strand
CCCGTGGCGCCTACTCGCTGCTCACCATGGGGTACGAGGGCAATTGGGGTGACGACGAGGGGCACTTCGCTCAGGGGGACTTCTCCGACCTCGAGACGGACGGCGACTACGTTGTCCACCCCATGGTCGGCAAGCTGCTGATCGCCGCGGGCATGAAGGTGTTCGGGAACGGGCCCTTTGGCTGGCGCTTTGCCGGGGCGCTGCTGGGCACCTTGACGGTATTGATCGTGGCACTGCTGATGCGACGGATCATGAAGTCCACGCTGTGGGGCGGCGTCGCCGGCCTGCTGCTCGCGATCGACGGCCTGCACATTGTCATGTCGCGCACCGCGATTCTGGACGTCTTCCTCACGTTCTTTGTGGTCGCCGGTTTTG
Organism: Demequinaceae bacterium UBA4004; assembly: GCA_002384765.1. The sequence goes on along the minus strand of DGBM01000023.1, from coordinate 6,522 downwards.
CGCTGCTGTGGCTGGATCGATGGCGGGCGCAACGCATCTACCACGCACACCCCGCGGACACGGTGGGCGGCTGGGGACCCCGGGTGGGGGTCAGGTGGTGGCGCCTGCTCGCGCTCGTCTCCTTGGGGCTCGCCACCGGCGTGAAATGGTCCGGGCTGTACTTCACGGCGGGCTTCATGGTGCTGTTCGTGCTGCTCGACGCCGGCGATCGCAAGGCGGCCGGGTATCGCCACTGGCTGTCCGCCGCGGCGTTGCGCTCCGCGATCCCTGGGCTGATCGCAACGGTGGTCATCATTCCCGCCGTGTACATCGCACAGTGGGCCAATTGGTTCGCCACCAGCGGCTCCTATGGCCGCGACTGGGCGGAGAAGCACCCCGGTGAGGGTGTGACGTGGCTGCCCGCGCCGTTGCGGTCGCTGTGGCACTACCACGTGTCGATGTACGACTTCCACAAGGACCTGGACAGCCCGCACCCGTGGGAGTCGCATCCCGGCGGGTGGATCATCCAGTTCCGGCCCACGTCGTTCTTCTTCGAGCGGGTCGACGAGGCCAGCTGCCTGGGCGATAACTGCGTGCAGGCGATCACGTCGGTGGGCAATCCGTTGATCTGGTGGGTGGGTCTCGCCGCGCTGTGCCTGGGCATCTGGCGGTTCATGGTCCACCAGGATCGCCTGGGGATCGTGCTGGCTGCGGGCACCCTGATCTCCTGGCTGCCGTGGATCCCGTTTGCTCACCGCACCATCTTCACGTTCTACGCGGTGACGATGGTGCCCTTTGTGGTGATGACGCTCACCTGGGGGCTCCAGCGATTCGCGCAACCGGAGTGGCTCGAGGGTCGCCTCTCGCGACGCCGGTCGCTGGCCGTGGGCTGGTTCCTGGTGGCGGTGATTGCCCTCTCCGCCTTCTTCTTCCCCGTGTGGACCGGCCAGTCCATTCCGAACTGGTATCGCACCATCCACATTTGGCTTCCCACCTGGTAGTCAGGCGCTGTTGTTCTCCACCAGACGGGACAGCACCAGCGCGCTGCGGGTGTTGTCAACCTGACGTGCCAGCCTGATCGTTTCCAAGGCTTCCTCGAGGTCTGTCATGGTGGCGGCGCGCATGCGCACCAAAGCGTCGGCGGAACCGGTCACGGTCCACGCCTCCACCACATGCGCATTGCCGCCGAGGATGCGCCGCAATTCCTCGGGTGCGACGGTGCCGGTGCAGAAGAGTTCGACGATGGCCTCGATCGCCTGGCCGTCGACCGTGGGGTCGAGCCGCACGCCAAAACCCCTGATCACGCCCTCGGCGGTCATCCGGTCGATGCGTCGCTTCACGGCGGAGGGCGACAGGCCCACGCGTTGGCCGATGTCCGCGAAACTGGCCCTGCCGTTGACCCTGAGCTCGTCGATGATGAGCCGATCTAGACTGTCGATGTTCACCATGCACCTCCCTAGGCGCTCGATTATTGCATTTGAGCCCTCATCTGCGCTCACAATCCGCGCGATTGATCGAATTCGTGCACGGGATTGTTGGCATCCTGTCCTCAGGAGGTCCCCATGACTATTACCGCGCCGTCCCCGCGCGCCACGGAACGCATCGCAGCCGCGATGACGGTCCTGATGTGTCGTCCCACCCACTTCACCGTGACCTATCGGATCAACCCGTGGATGGATCCGGATGCCCCCACGGACACCGACCGCGCCGTCGCCCAGTGGGAGCAACTGCGCGAGACCTACCGCGGCCTGGGCTTCGCGGTGCGCGAGATCGCGCCGATCGAGGGGCTGCCGGACATGGTGTTCGCGGCGAATGGCGGGCTGGTGATCGATGACGTCGCGTACACGGCGAGTTTTCACTTCCCCCAGCGCCAGCCGGAGGGACCGGCGTACGGCGCCTGGTTCGAGGCCGCCGGGCTCAAGGTCAACAGGGCACAGTGTGTCAACGAGGGCGAAGGCGACTTCCTGCCCATCGGCGACGTGATCTTGGCCGGCCACGGGTTCCGCACGGACAGGGCGAGCCACCGCGAGGCGGCCCGAATCTTCGGCCGCGAGGTGGTCGCACTCGAATTGGTGCGGCCCGAGTACTACCACCTGGACACTGCCCTCACCATCCTGGACCGCCGCCCCGGCCGGGAGCACGTGGCCTACCTGCCCGGCGCGTTCAGCGAGGCAAGCCTCTCCGAACTGCGGCTGCGCTTCCCCGACGCCATCGAGGTGTCCGAGGAGGATGCCGCCGTGTTCGGCCTCAACGCCGTCTCCGATGGCCTGCACGTCATCACCGCCGCCGCCGCGACGGGCTTCCACGCCCAACTGCGCGAGCACGGCTACACCCCCATCGGCGTCGATCTCACCGAGCTGCTGCTCGGCGGGGGCGGCGTCAAGTGCTGCACACTCGAGNNTTGACCAGACCGGTGCCACCGGAAAGGAGTCCTGATGGTCCTGTGTGTCGATGCTCCCCACATGCGCGAGTGGATTGCCGACCGTGGAGTCGAGCCCATCATCGTCAACCTGGTGGAACGCATGGAACAGGCGTTCACCCGCTGGATGGATTTTGAGCGGGCGCCTCGCGTCGCGTCGCACTCCAAGCACGGCGTGATCGAACTGATGCCCACGTCTGATGGCGAGCACTACGCCTTCAAGTACGTCAACGGCCACCCGTCGAACCCAAGCATCGGCCTGCAGACGGTGTCGGGCTTTGGCGTCTACGCGGACGTCGCCACTGGCTACCCGCTGATGTTTGCCGAGATGAACCTGTTGACCGCGCTACGCACGGCGGCCACGTCGGCGATGGCCGCGCGCTATCTGGCGCGGACCGATTCGCGCGTGCTCGCCCTGATCGGCACCGGCAGCCAGTCCGAGTTCCAGACGCTCGCCATGCGCGCCATCAACGGCATCGACGCGGTGCGCATCTGGGACGTCGACGCTGGCGCGATGGACAAGTACGAGCGCAACATGGCCGGCCAGGGCATCGACATCTATCGCGCCACCAGCGCGGCCGATGCGGTGGCGGGGGCCGACATCGTCACGACCTGCACCGCGGACAAGACCAGTGCGACGGTGCTCACCGACGCGATGGTGAGTCCCGGGGTACATCTCAATGCGATCGGCGGCGACTGCCCCGGAAAGACGGAGCTGGACACGGCCATCCTGCATCGTGCCCGCATCTTTGTGGAGCACGAGCCTCAGACGCGCATCGAGGGNNGGCGAGGCCCCGGGCCGCACGGACGACGCTGACATCACCGTGTTTGACTCCGTGGGCTTCGCGATCGAGGACTTTGTGGCGCTGGCCTACGTGCGCGACGACGTCACGGGCACCCGCTTTGCGGGCGACCTCGACCTGATCACGGCGCCGGAAGACCCCAAGGACCTGTTCTCCCTGATCCCCGCTCCTGCATGGGCTCCCGGGGCCCGGTAGACCGGAGCCGTCGTTCGATCCGCGCGGTCACAGGGCGCGGTCACTCCGTGCGGTGAACCACCTGTGCGGACACCTGGTCGCGCGGCATGATGACCAGCTGGTCGATGTTGACGTGCGCCGGGCGTGAGGCCACCCAGGCGATCGCTTCGGCAATATCCTCCGCCGTCAACGGGGTCATGCCCTGGTAGACCTTCTTGGCCCGTTCCCGGTCTCCGGAGAAGCGCACCACGGAGAACTCCGTCTCCACAAGCCCGGGATCGATCTCACACACCCGGATTGGCTGGCCCCGCATCTCGAGCCGCAGCACCCTGGTCAGCGCCTTGACCGCGTGCTTGGCCGCGTTGTAGCCCGCGCCGCTCGGGTAGGGCTCGAACGCGGCGATCGAGCCCAGGGAGACCATCTGGCCGTCTCCCGACGCGACGAGCTTGGGCAGCAGCGCCCGCGTGACCCGCAGTGTGCCCATCACGTTCATCTCGAACATCTGCATCCACTCGGCGTCGTCCGCCTCCGCGATCGACGTTGTTCCCAGCGCGCCGCCCGCGTTGTTGACCAGCAGATGGCATTCGTCAACGGCCTCGCAGAATGCATCGACGGAGGCCTGGTCGGTCACGTCGAGCACGTGTGCGGTGCCGCCGATCTGGGCCGCCAACTCCTCGAGTCGGTCCAGGCGCCGCGCTCCGATCACCACGTGCCAGCCCTGCTGGGCAAGCAGGCGTGCGGTGGCGGCGCCGATGCCGCTCGAGGCTCCGGTGACAACGGCGGTGCGCTGAGCCATGAGAGATTCTCCGATCGAAAGAGGTGATGATGAACAGCCTGTCGCGTTGCGCCGCCGTCCGCCAGTGCCAGTGTGCCTCCTGTGGTCGGTTCCGCTGAACTGCGACCGCTCGCTTCGCCCGCCGCCTCGCGGGGCGCGGAGTGTTAGCCGGACTCGCCGCGCACGGCGTCGCGCACAAGCGCCGCGAGCGAATCGGGAGACATCCCGAGCGCGAGCGCCTTCTGCGACAGCGCCACAATCTCCGAGTGCAATTGAGACAGGCCGCCCGCGGCGGGCGTCGCGACGGCACCCCTGCCCCGGCGCATGTCAACCAGACCCTCGTCGCGCAGCAGCTGGTAGGCGCGCAACACCGTGTGGAGGTTGACCCGCAACGCCGCCGCGAGTTCCCGCGCCGGGGCCAATTTGTCACCCGGCCGAATGCCGCCGGCCACCATGTCCGCGCGGATTGATCCCGCAACCTGGTCAAAGATCGGCACGTCGCTCGTCGGATCGATGCGCACCAGCATGGTCTAGCCTGCCTTGCGCGACGACGCCCGGACGGCCAGGGCGGTCAGCAGGGCCGCCGCCCTGTCGGCTGTCCCGGTGACGGCGCCGATGCCGAACGCGGCGAGCATCCCCGGAAGGATGCTAGGGGCGTCCGTTGAGGACGCAAGACCGCGTTGCAGTGCGACAGACCACGTGTTGAGCGTCACGATGAACACGGACATCCCCAGCGCGAAAGCCCCCATGAAGCGGAACGCGCCGCCCCGGGCGCCGCGCCTCAGCATCGGCAAGGTGGTCATCGCCACCAAGAGGGGCAGGCCCAGCCCGAGTCCCGCCGTGACGGCCGGGAACGTCCATGCCGCGCCAAAGCCGTCCGGCTGGCCCCCAGCGCCCCAGTGGACCGCCGCGGGATCCGGGAGCTCGCCCAACCAGGACACCTGGAAGAGGAGCGCGGTCGCGGAGGCAAGCAACGGCAATACCAGCACCGTGATGACGAAACTCCGCACCACGCGTGGGGATGTTGTGGTGACCACAGTGAGACCCTTCTCAAGTGCAACTGTTCTATAAGAACTATAACACTTGAGTGGTGGTCCCGACTAGAGCGAACACCCTCCGGCGGCGATCGCCTTGGCCCATGCCATGTCCGTGCTGTTGTAGCCGTAGCCGGTGCCTGCGCCAGCGCCCAGGAGCACCGCGTACGCATCGGCGACGTTCTCGAATCGGTCACCGCCCACGTAGATCGTGCCGCACTGCTGACGGGTCAGGAAGTGCGCCGCCTCATGGATCACCACGTTGCGACCCTCACCCTTGGCTCGACTCCAGGACGAGTAGGCGTTGGTGGTGACGGTGATGGTCGACCCGCCGGTGTAGCAGCCGGAAACCCAGCTCCCGGAGTGCCCGCATGCGGACGCCGCCCAGTTGATGCTGGTCCCGTACCCTGCGGCGACGGAGTTGAGGTACTGCTGGGCGGTCTGACCGCCCGACGCCGTAGCGGTGCCGGTCGCAGAAGTGGTGGTCACGGTGCGGGATGCCGCCGCCGCCTGGGCCTTGCGGGCCTCCTCGGCCTTGCGTGCCTCTTCCGCCTTGCGTGCGGCCTCCGCCTTCTCCCACGCGGCAACCTCGTCCTTCACTGCGGTCACCGCGGGCGCGAGCTGTTCGGCTGCCGCCGACACCGCCGCGACATCGTCGGCAAGCAGAACGGCGGCGTGCGCCCGGTTGCGCTCCTTGGCAAGGGCCCGACGCGTCTCTTCGGCAGCCTTCCCGGCCGACGAGGCGAACAGTTCGTCCGCCAGGCGCACCTCGATGCGAAGGGCCACCTTGACGTCCATCATCGCGAGCATCTGTTCCACGTCCACCTTGGCTTCGCGCACCTCAGGAGCCTGGTACCACCAGGTGGGCACGTTGTCGGCTCGCAGGCTGGGAGCCGCGACGGCCCCGACCGACGGAGTCGCGAATCCCAACGCGAGCGTTGCGACCAATGCCGTGGCGATGGACAGGACGGAGAGTTTCCGGACGTGTAGCTTCATGCATTTCTTATCGACCCCCTGGCGGCCGACATGCGGGATTGTGAGGAATGCCTCACCGGGCGCCACATGTGGCAACTGTCGCCTGTGTCGCATTTGTTCTGTTCCCGCGGATTGACCGACGCGATTCTGGAGCGAGTGCTTTTACCAGGGACTTTGCAGACGCTTCGGCCGCCGATGGTGGGGGGACCCATCGGAGGAGCTCGAGGTGACCTGGGTCACATCGGCATTTTCGGCGTTTTCGCCGGCGAAAAGGTTGGTCCGGGAAGGGCCTTTTCGGGCCCTCGGACACCCTGGAGAGACAACAACAAAGGGCCGTCCGCAAGGGCGGCCCTTCAGGAGTGG